>NZ_HF988926.1:2105-3921 GCF_000435035.1 Porphyromonas sp. CAG:1061
ATCCTACACACCGAGAGCGGTCAGATAGAGCCAGCTACCTTTGCACGACGCTGGAGGGTAGAGCCACTCCACCCCGAGGTGATTGCCCAGGGCGGTCTATCTGAGGTAAAGAAACCAATCGTCTACTACATAGAGGACACCTTCCCCGAGCGCTGGCGTGCCGCTATCAAAGCAGGGGTGCTCAGGTGGAATAAAGCCTTTGAGCGAATTGGGCTCAAGGATGTAGTGCAGGTAAGGGACTTCCCAAAGGACGACCCACAGTTCGACCCCGATAATATCAAGTACTCTTGCATCCGTTACATCCCTGTAGGGATTGAGAATGCTATGGGCCCATCGTGGTACGACCCCCGCACAGGGGAGATCATCAATGCCTCAGTAATGGTCTATAGCAATGTGATCAAGACCCTCAACAACTGGTGCTTTGTACAGACCGCACAGCTCGATCCTACCGTACGCACCAAGACGCTTCCCGACGACCGATTTATGGAGGCACTGGAGTATGTGATCGCACACGAGATAGGGCATACCCTCGGGCTGATGCACAATATGGCCGCGTCAAGTGCCTACACGGTAGAGCAACTCCGCTCCCCCGAATTCACCAAGAAATACGGCACCACCCCCAGTATCATGGACTATGCCCGCTGGAACTACGTGGCACAGCCCGAAGACAAAGGGGTCAACCTCAATCCTCCCTTCCTCGGCGTCTACGACTACTACGCCATTGAGTGGGGATACAAGGTGTTCCCTGAGCTAGATGGCGACTTTATCAAGGAGAGCAAAGCACTGCAAAAGTTTGTAGCAAAGCACGAGAGCAAGCGCCTCTATAAGTACGGAGCACAGCAATTGGGACTTCGCCTAGACCCCTCAGCGATTGAGGAGGACCTCAGCGATGACCCTGTAAAGGCAGGTGAGCTAGGGCTACGCAACCTACAGTACATCCTCAGCCACCTCGATGAGTGGATCCAAGACGACCCCGATGCCGACCACCGCAACGACCTCTATGAGCAGATCCTAGGACAGGCCTACGGCTATTACAATAATATCTTTGCCTTTGTCCCTGGCATCATACTCACCCAGTCTTCGGAGCAGTCAGGAATACCCCGATACCAAGTGCTACCACGCGAGAAGCAACGCGCCGCAGCTCTTTGGCTACTCAATAATGTAGCCAACTTCCGCAAGCTAGGGGAGCAGGCACAAGCAGCACACCTGCAAGTGGCCGCCTTGAAGCCTTTCGAACTAGCAGAGGGCGATATCATGAAGATGTCGATGCTCAATACCAGTAAGCTAGCCATCTCCAATTACTTCGACCCCACCTCCTACTCCCCACTAGAGTACCTTGAGGACGTCTACCAACATGTATTCCGTAAGACCCTCAGTGGAGACGAAAGGGTGAGCAGCTACGAGCGTCGCTTTCAGGAGATCTTCGTGCGGTACCTAGTGGCTGCAATGGCCTACTCACTAGACAACATCTACCCAGTAGGCTTCAAAGGGAGCGACCACCTAGCCCTCCAATTTGCCCACAGCTACCCCCACCTACGCCCCACTTGCCCACATTCCGAGTGCGAGGATGCATCCAACCACCTCCTCGGATTTGGCAATGACTACGGCATGGTGGACCACCTATGGGCTCAGGCAGTCAATCTCACCACCGACTATACCCTCGACTATACCATCAAGGTGAGAAAACTGCTTGAGAAGGCCACTAAAACCACCAGCGACCCTACCCTCAAAGCCCACTACAAGCTACTCCTCAACACCATTAATCGCAGGCTCGAGAAGTAGCCATCCCAACCTACATACAACCAACTGCGAAGCG
>NZ_HF988927.1:0-4967 GCF_000435035.1 Porphyromonas sp. CAG:1061
ATCAGTTTGTTATAAATGGGCTTTTTGGGCCATTGCTTTAGGTTCATGCAGGCATTTTATTGGTGAGTTTATTCTATTTACAACTATCAAATGCTTTTTCTTCTTCTGTATCGTTTGTGTTATGATTTGGTGACGGTGCTTGAGATTGGGTATAATTTGGTAGTTTTGTATCAGTTTAATTATTTAAGAGATGACTATATTTATATTGAGTTATGAGAATTAATAAAGGTGCGTTTGTGCAGGTGCAGTATCGCTTGCTAGATAGGGAGGGTTCATTGATTGAGGAGACGACTAAGGAGCAGCCTATGGAGTTTATCTATGGTATGGGGCTATTGCTTCCTGCTTTTGAGGCAGAGCTCTCTGGTATGGAGCCAGGTGACCAATTTGACTTCCATCTATCCCCTGAGAATGCTTATGGTGAGGTGCGGGACGATTTGTTGCTGGAGCTAGATAAGGCAGTCTTCCACATTGATGGTAAGTTTGATGAGGATATGGTGTACGAGGGGGCTCGTGTGCCTATGAATACTGCCGATGGTCAAGTGGTTCACGGATTAGTGACCCATGTGGGTGAGGATAAGGTGCAGATGGACTTTAATCACGACTTGGCTGGTGAGGAGCTCCACTTCATCGGTGAGGTGACCGATGTACATGAGCCAACTCAGGAGGAGTATGATCGCTTCTTTGGGCATCAAGGGTGCTCTGGTTGCTCGGGCTGTGGTGAGCACCATCATGAGCATGGAGAGGGTGGTTGTTGCCATCATTGAGAGCTAATACTGGGGGAGGGCTGAGTAGAGGTCTGTAGCTATGAGCATGATTGATAATCGGGTGGTGCAACGCATCATAGAGCGTGCCGATATTGTGGATGTGGTGGGGGATTACCTTACACTACACCGCAAGGGCAAAGACTATGTGGCTCTCTGCCCCTTTCATGATGATAGCAGTCCTTCGCTTCAGATCTCTTCCTCTAAGAATATCTGTAAGTGCTTTGCCTGTGGGGAGGGGGGGACTCCGGTCTCCTTCATCATGAAGTATGAGCATCTGACCTTTCCCGAGGCCATTAAGTTCTTAGGCCGAAAGTATGGCATTGAGGTGGTGGAGCGGGAGCTGACTCCCGAGCAGATGGCTCGTAAGACGGAGCGTGAAAAGCTACTCAATGCCAATGCTTTTGCCAGAGATGAATTTGTGAATGCGATGCTACAAGGGGCGGAGGGACGCCGGATTGGGCTCAGCTACTTCAGGGAGCGTGGACTGACGGACGAGACGATCAAGGAGTTTCAGCTCGGCTACTCGCCTAGCGAATGGACCTATCTGGTGGATAGGGCAAAGGAGAGTGGGGTGGAGCTGGAGGTGCTGGAGTCGCTTGGGCTGGTGATGAAGACTAAAAAGGGGGATTACATTGACCGCTATCGGGAGCGGGTGATCTTCCCTATTCACAGCACCAGTGGCAATGTGGTGGGCTTTGGTGGGCGTATCCTGAAGAAGGTAGAGAATGTAGGAAAATACATTAATAGCCCCGCCTCGGAGCTTTACGATAAGAGTAATGAGCTCTATGGTCTCTACTTTGCCAAAAAGTATATCTCTAGCAGTGATAAGTGTATTGTACTGGAGGGCTATATGGATGTGCTCTCTATGTACCAAAGAGGGGTGCGTAATGTGGTGGCAAGCTCGGGCACGGCACTGACGCACGCTCAGGTGGCGCATATCAAGCGTTTGACTTCCAATGTGACACTCCTTTTTGATGCCGATGGTGCAGGAATCAAGGCGGCTCTCCGTGGGCTAGATATCTGCCTAGAGGCTGGACTGGGTGTGAAGGTGCTTCTTCTACCTGATGGAGAGGACCCCGACTCTTTTTCCCAAAGCCATACCTTGGAGGATATTGAGGCCTACTTTCAGGAGCATGAGGAGGATGGGATCGCCTTTAAGGGGGAGCGACTAGCGGCGGAATATGGTACCGACCCACAGGGAAAGGTGGCGATCATCGAGGAGCTAGCACAGACGATTGCTTATATCGAGGCACGAATTACGCGTGAGCTCTATATAGGGGTGGTAGCGGAAAAGTGGGAGGTGACCAGTGAGGCACTAGCGGAGCGGGTGAAGAAGATCCGTGATGAGCGGATCTTTAACCGTACTCGGCAGGAGCGAAGTAGCTATCAGATGCCTCAGGAGGGGCCTACATCAGGTTTTACTAACCTCTCTACCAAGGCTATTTCTGGGCAGGTCAACCCAAAGGTGGCATCGGCTAGGGTAAAGGATCCCTTGCCTCCATACGAGCTCACCCTTTTGCAGGATATTATTGATTATGGTATGGTGTCTATCCCTGGCTTTGCGAATAATGAGGAGGGAGAAGGGCAGGAGATAACAGGTCTGCAATTAATACATAATGCTACGCTCGACCTTAGAGAGTGGGATGGTGTGTGCGGTCTGAGCGACCACTTTGTGCATATATTGGATGGGCTGTTGGATGCAGTGTCTCAGGCTGAGGCGGATGGTAGTGAGGCGGATCTTACTAGATTGTTGCTGGGCTCGGAGGATGATACCATCAGAGAGCATGCCGATAGGTATCTTCTGGATAAGTACACGCTCAGCCCTCGCAATGATAAATTTGTGAAGGAGATGGAGGAGCCTGAGGAGCTAGGAAAGCTGCTGATGCGGGATGTACTTTCGCTGAAGCTACACAAGATAGAGGAGCAGGTGCAAGGGGTGCTTAAGAAAATAAAGGAACTGGACTCTAAGAATGTAGAGGATTATAAAAAGCTATACCAAGAATTGGCACAGCTGACGGAGTACAAGAGTAATGCTAGTCAATTGCTAGGGGATCGGGTGATTACCCCATCGCTTTTGCTGAAGAAGTAGATAGAAGAAACAAGTGTATTGCAAGTATATTGGGTATGTGTAAAAACGTAGTAGAAGTAAAGGATGTAGTCAAGGACTACGACAAACACCGTGCACTCGACCACGTAAGTATGTCGGTGCCAGAGGGCAAGGTGTATGGTCTGCTGGGCCCTAATGGGGCAGGAAAGACCACCTTGATTCGTATCCTCAATAGGATTACCGCCCCAGATAGTGGGGAGGTGCTCTTTGATGGGCATCCGTTTGTGGAGAAGGACTTGGAGCGGATTGGCTATCTCCCTGAGGAGCGTGGCCTGTACCGTAAGATGAAGGTGGGGGAGCAGGCGATCTATTTGGCTCAGTTGAAGGGATTGAAGCGGGCTGAGGCGAAGCGAATCCTGGAGGAGTGGTTTGAGCGCTTTGATATCCTACCTTGGTGGGGCAAGAAGGTAGAGGAGCTCTCTAAAGGAATGGCACAGAAGGTGCAGTTTATCTGCACGGTGATGCACGAGCCTCGTCTACTGATTTTTGATGAACCTTTTAGTGGTTTTGACCCGATCAATGCGGAGATCCTGAAGAATGAGATGCTACGGCTGAAGCGGATGGGGCATACCATTATCTTCTCTACCCATAATATGCAGAGTGTGGAGGAACTGTGCGATAATATCTCTCTGATTAATCGTAGCCATGTGGTACTAGAGGGGGATGTGCAGGAGATTAAGCAGCAGTACAAGGGCAATGCTTATCGCTTCCTTTTCCAAGATGGCGTGGAGATGCCGGAGAATGTAGCGGAGCGGTATGTGGTGGTATCAAAGGAGACGGACCAGTATGGCCGTACTGAGTTGATTCTTGAGAATAGCCACAAGCTCGCTTCACGTGAGATTATCTCTGAGTGGAATGCTCGGGGTGAGGTGATTAGTTTTGAAGAGATTATCCCCAATATGCATGAGATATTCCTAGATGTGGTGGGGAAGACGGGTCAGGTGAATGGCTATGAAGAGAGCCAAGCGGAGCGTAATCTAACTAAGGAAGGAGGTGCAGAATGAATAAGTTTTGGATTGTCTTGCAACGGGAGTATAATGTGAAGGTGAGGAAGAAGTCTTTTATCTTGCTCACGATCTTTACGCCGTTTATCTTTTTGCTGCTGATCTTTATCCCGATGTACCTCGGTATGAATGCCAAGGACACTTCGGAGAAGGAAGTGATGGTGATTGACCACACAGGTAAGTATCTGGAGTATCTACAAAAGGGGGAGAGTAGGGATGGCTTTAAGTTTGTCGCCAGTGATACTGATATTGCCGAGGCACGGAAGAAGAGTGAGGAGAGTGCTTATGCCTACCTTTTGATTACTGAGGATCTGCTGAAGAATCCAAAGGGGGTCACGATATTTAGCCACTCGTCGATACCTCCTACGCTACAGGAGTACATTTCGGACCAGCTGCAACCTGCTCTGAGAAAGGAGAAGATAGCTAGCTATAATATCCCTGACCTTGAGAAGATCATTGATGATACGAAGGTATCGCTCTCTATCTCGGAGATACAGTGGAGTAAGGAGGGTGATGAAAAGGCAAGCTCTTCGGACTTTGCAATGATGGTGGGGCAACTCTTTAATATGCTACTCTTATTCTTCGTACTGGCCTATGGATCTATGGTGATGGCGAGTGTGCAGGAGGAGAAGAAGAATAGGATTGTGGAGATTATTGCCTCTTCGGTGAAGCCAACGGTGCTATTATTTGCTAAGATAGTGGCTGTGGCACTCGTGGGGCTGACGCAGTTGGGGATTTGGGCACTGATCTTTATCCTAGGATTTGTGGTGCTACAGGCGGTCTTCCTCAGTAATGTGACCCTGGATATGAGTCAGCTGACTGATAATGCGATGTCGGCAGGTGTTGACCCTGATATGGTTCAGGACATCATGGCACCATTGGCCAACTTTAATTTCACTGGGATGATCCTGGCCTTTTTCTTCTTCTTTATCTGTGCTTACTTCTCCTTCGCAGCGATCTATGCGGCGATGGGAGCTGCCTTTGATAGCGATGAGGATATCAGTCAGATGAGTTTGCCGATTACGCTACTCTTTATGTTTGCCTTTTATGCGGCCTTCTATTCGGCCGAGAATCCCAATGGACCACTGGCGG
>NZ_HF988927.1:5027-12119 GCF_000435035.1 Porphyromonas sp. CAG:1061
AATGTGATGATGGTGCGACTGCCGTTTGACCCGCCTACGTGGCAAATCGTCCTCTCAATGGTAATGATGGTGGCAACGACGGTCTTCTTTGTTTGGGCTGCGGCGAAGGTCTTCAGAGTAGGACTGCTGATGTATGGCAAGAAGCCAAAGCTGAAGGAGCTTATCAAGTGGATTAGCTACAAGTAAGCTTGGAGCTTATTTATCAAATTAAGTGCCAGCTTCCTAAGGGGAGCTGGCACTTATTCTATTCATATCTTGAAATTCTCTGTATCTTTAATTAGAAGCAGGGAGGCGGATAGCTATCCTATCCTCCTTGATAAAGCATAACTGCCTCTGAACATCCTCTTCACTCCAGTGGTTCCAATTATCGCCATCCACCTCTGTGAAAGTATTGAAGTGGCTATTTTCGTCATTGTAGAATACTCCATCATACTCACAAGGTATAAGCTCCTTGCCTCTATAGTCTATAGCGCCCCATTTTCCTTCGTGCCTTACGATAAATCCGCTTAGTGAGCTATGGGTTATAAGAAATTCATAGATGCAGGGGATGATCTCCTTTCCTCTGCTATCTATAGCTCCCCAATAACCATCAGTAGAGTAATCTTGATATCCCTTTGTACTATGGAAGCAGGTACCGCTATTGACGATAGTTACACATCGTGCTTCAGGCGTGTTATTAGGGAACATACAACCATAGATTTTGGAGACTTGTCTTCCTTTCGTATCAATAATCATTGCAGGCCCAAATGCTACACTTGGTTGGCGTAAACGATTGGCTTCATCGAGGTTAAACTTGACACAGGCCAAATCATCATCAAAGCCAAAGTCACCAAAATCACTAGCAAAATCATACTGGTAAGGGATGACAAGGTCAATGGTCGTATTAACATAACCCCACTTGCCACTAAGTCCTGACTCGCAGACTGCTGCCAAGCCATTGGGGGCAAATTGCCTTGCTACTGAAAACCGTTTCTGGGATACTTTGTGTCCGAAGCGGTCAGTATAGTAGTAGGCATCATTATGGTTATTGTGTATGTCCCTCCAAGCATACGGGTAGTTTCTATCCCTTTTAGACTGAGTGGCACAAGAGGTAAGTAATACGGCCACTATGGTCATAATGGCCAATAACAATTTCTTCATAGCCTTAATGTGAGCTGGTTAATTTCGAATGCTATTACCTTCTATTACTACCCAACAAGTTCTGAGTGAAGTGTCAAATAAGGGCTAGGTCTTTGCAACCTAGCCCTTACTTTAGTTGTTGATGTGCGGTGGATTACTCCTTGGCACGGCTTACGTAGGAGCCTTCGCGAGTGTCTACGATGATCTTCTCACCGTTATCGATGAAGAGAGGTACACGGATCTCGGCACCTGTCTCGAGAGTGGCGGGCTTCAGTGCGTTGGTAGCGGTATCGCCCTTGATACCAGGCTCAGTGTAGGTGACCTCTAGGGTAACGTGGCTAGGGAGCTCGCAAGTGAGTACCTCCTCTTTATCGGCATGCACCATCGCCTCTACCATATCACCCTCTTTGAGGAATTGCACACCCTCGATGCGCTCCTCTGGGATATGAATCTGGTCGAAGGTCTCAGGGTGCATAAAGATAAGACCCATGTCATCTTTGTATAGGTACTGGTAGGGACGTCTCTCAATCCTAATCTCATCTACCTTCACGCCAGAAGACCAGGTTTTGTCTAGGATTCTTCCAGTGGCGATATTACGAAGCTTTGTTCTTACGAATGCAGGTCCTTTGCCTGGCTTTACGTGTAGAAACTCTACGATTACGAATGGGGTGCCATCGATATCTAGGCACATTCCATTTCTAAAGTCTGCTGTACTTGCCATTACTTTTCTTCTTTATTCTTATCAGTTATTTGCTTATTACTCTCTATTATTCCCCTCCAAACTCCATCAGATAGGCTTTGATGAAAGGAGAGATTTTACCGTCCATTACCCCATCCACGTCGGAGGTCTGGTAATTGGTACGGTGGTCTTTGACACGGCGGTCATCAAATACGTAGCTACGAATCTGTGAGCCCCACTCAATCTTTTTCTTGCTTCCTTCGATCGCCTCTTTTGCTTTATTGCGTCGCTGTAGCTCCTTATCGTAGAGCTGGCTTCTGAGGAGTCGCTTAGCATTCTCTCTATTATCGAGTTGGCTTCGGGTCTCGGTATTCTCAATCAGAATCTCCTCGGTCACTCCCGTGTCGGGGTCGGTGTACATATAGCGCAGTCGCACACCGGTCTCTACCTTATTGACGTTTTGACCTCCGGCTCCACCAGAACGGAAGGTCTCCCAGGTTACAAGTGCGGGATTAATCTCCACCTCAATAGAATCATCTACTAGGGGTACTACAAAGACCGAGGCAAAGGAGGTCATTCGCTTTCCCTGAGCATTGTATGGCGATACGCGCACAAGGCGGTGCACACCATTTTCGCTCTTAAGGAAACCGTAGGCGAGGTCACCCTCTACCTGAAGTGTCGCGGTCTTGATGCCCGCATCATCGCCATCTTGCCAGTTGGTTATGGTCACCTTGTAGCCTTGGTCCTCGCACCAACGCATATACATACGTGCCAGCATCGATGCCCAGTCTTGGCTCTCAGTGCCGCCGGCTCCCGAATTGATCTTAAGGACAGCTCCCATGCGGTCCTCCTCGTTGCGGAGCATATTGCGTAGCTCCACATCCTCCAGCTTTTCTATTGCTTTGGCATAAAGCTGGTCAATCTCTTCCTCGGAGACCAGATCTTCCTTGATGTATTCAAATGCTAATGCTAGTTCGGTAGCTAGGTTGTCTACCTCATTGTAGTCTTTAATCCAGTGCTTCAGCCCCTGCACCACCTTCATCTGTGCCTGTGCTTTATCGGGGTCATCCCAAAAGTGTGGATCCTGGGTGCGGAGCTCCTCCTCCTTTAGTTGGGTCTCTTTCGCATCAATGTCAAAGATACCCCCTCAGCGCATCTCGGCGCTCCAATACACTCTGTAATTGGTCTGCTGTGATCATTAAGTTTACTCTTAATAATTATAGTGAAACATATCTGAAGGCAACATTACCTTAGAATTAACATCGCAAAATTACCAATTTTATCGCTAAATCAGTGACCCTTCCCCTATTGCTACAAAATATACGTGTCCATTGGTCGGCAAAGTCAATATAAATGGGTAATTTTGTAGAGTGTGGAAGGGGAATACAGCAGAGATATCATTTTTAATAAATAAATACTATGGCTACTAAAAACGTATTGAGTCACAAGGCAGCTGATAACCTAAGAGTTTTGGCACTGTCTATGGTCGAAAAAGCAAAGTCGGGACACCCAGGTGGGGCTCTCGGTGGGGCGGATTTTACACAAATGCTCTTCTCGGAGTATATGGAGTATGACCCCGACTGTCCTGAATGGATTGCTCGCGACCGCTTCTTTTTGGATCCTGGGCACATGAGTCCGATGCTCTACGGGGTACTAGCGATGACTGGTCGATATACCATGGAGGAGCTACAGGGCTTCCGTCAGTGGGGCAGTCCTACTCCTGGTCACCCAGAGCTTGATGTGGCTCGTGGCGTGGAGAATACCTCAGGCCCTCTCGGGCTAGGGCATACCATGGCAGTCGGTGCCGCCATTGCCGCTAAAAAGATGGCTGCTCGCTTCGGTGAGGATTTGATGCGTCAGCGGATCTTTGCCTTTATCTCCGATGGTGGAATCCAAGAGGAGGTATCACAAGGAGCAGGTAGAATTGCAGGACACCTTGGGCTTGATAATCTAGTGATGTTTTACGATGCCAATGATGTGCAGCTCTCTACCAAAGTCTCTGAGGTGATGAGTGAGGACGTAGGTATGAAGTACCGTGCGTGGGGCTGGGAAGTGATAGAGATTGATGGCAACGACCACGACCAGATTCGCCAGGCTCTTGATAAGGCACTAGCTGTGAAAGGCAAGCCAACCCTAATCATCGGGCATACCGTGATGGGCAAGGGAATGCTTTCGCCAGATGGAGAGTGCTTTGAGGGCTTAGTTAAAACGCACGGACAACCTCTTTCCGCAGCCGGTGGTGGCGTAGCCGAGACTATAAAGAACCTTGGAGGCAATCCAGAGCATCCATTCGTGATATTCGATGAGGTACAGAAGCTATACGATGAGCGAAAGGAGACGCTTAGAGCTCACGCTCAGAAGTGGCATAAGCAGTATGACGAGTGGGCGAAAGCTCACCACGAAGATGCAAAGGAGCTACAGCGTTGGCTTGATCTTGATACCAGTCATCTTGATTGGAAGAGTATAGAGCAGAAGCCAAATGCAGCTACCCGAAATGCCTCTGCTACCGTATTGGGTTTCCTGGCTAAGAACCTCCCCAATATGATCGTTTCAAGTGCCGACCTTTCTAATTCCGATAAGACCGATGGCTTCCTCAAGGAGACCAAGGCACTCACTCGGGACGACTTCTCGGGAAGCTTCCTTCAGCCAGGCGTTTCGGAGCTGACAATGGCAACTATCTGTATAGGGATTGCCCTACATGGTGGCTTCCATGCAGCTTGCGGTACCTTCTTTGTCTTCTCCGATTATATGAAGCCTGCCGTACGTATCGCAGCACTTATGGAGGTGCCAGTTCGCTTTGTTTGGACGCACGATGCCTTTAGAGTAGGTGAGGACGGACCTACCCACGAGCCGGTAGAGCAAGAGGCTCAGATCCGACTGATGGAGAAGCTCCACAATCATAGCGGTAAGCCCTCTACGATGGTGCTTCGTCCCGCCGATGTCTACGAGACGACCGTAAGCTGGCAGATGGCGATGGAAAATAAGTCAACGCCTACTGCACTAATCCTCTCTAGACAAAATGTAGATGACCTGCCAGGTAATAATTATCAGCACAGTCAGAGAATATTGAAGGGCGGTTATCTAGTTACAGAGCAACCTAATGCCGAGGTGGTGCTGGTAGCTACTGGTTCTGAGGTTTCTACCCTTGTGGCGGGTGCTAAGCTGCTAGCCGAGGAGGGTATCCACTGCAATATCGCCTCCATCACAAGTGAGGCAATCTTCCGTCAGCAGTCCAAGGAGTATCAGGCGAGCGTGCTACCCGAGGGACTTCCTCGCTTCGGTCTCACTGCTGGTTTGCCCGTCAATCTTGAGGGGCTGATACCACACGGCACAGGTGCTATTTGGGGATTGGAGAGCTTTGGTTTCTCTGCTCCTTACAAGGTGCTCGACGAAAAGCTAGGCTTCACCGCCGAGAATGTACGTACACAAGTAAAGCAACTTTTAGGAAAATAAATATCAACAATGACTATAAATAAAGTAGGACTAGCTAGCGACCACGCTGGCTTTGAGATCAAAGAGGTAGTTAAGAATTTCCTCGATGAGTGGCTTGGAGAGTCCGAGATCTATGACTTCGGCACCTATAGTGAAGAGCGTGTCGACTATCCCGACTTCGCTCATAAGCTGGGTAATGCTATTGATAGTGGCGAAGTGGAGTGGGGTGTGATTGTCTGTGGCTCCGGTAATGGAATTGCCATGGCAGCCAATAAGCACCCCCATGTACGTGCGGGACTTGCATGGAATACAGAGCAAGCCGAGCTAACCCGTCTGCACAATAATGCCAATGTGCTGAGTATCCCAGGGCGATTTGTGACGCCCGATGAGGCGAGAGCCATCACCCGAACCTTCTTTGAAACTGAGTTTGAAGGTGGGCGGCATACGGCACGAGTGGCGAAGATACCGCTTCAAGATTAACTTCTAACACCATAAGTAAAGCCATGTAATTCTTTGATTATATGGCTTTGCTTTTCTATTCAAATAGATATGCAAAGAATGATTATATTTCCCGATTTCACCCAACGCGATCCCGACCATCTTGCAGAGCAGATTCGCAAGGAAGCAGAAGTATTTAGGTCGGAGATCAGCGGCATCAAGGCGTGTGAGGAGGAGCCAACCTTTGAGAATACCATTTTCGCTCTTGAGCAGTCGGGAGAGGACTTTAGCAAGGCTACTTCTCTCTTTTTTAATCTCCTCAGTTGCGATGCCGATGATCGTATGATGGAGCTTTCACAGGAGCTGATGCCCCTACTTACCGAAGTGAGCAACGAGGTAGGTATGGACCAGGTATTGGCCGAGCGGGTCAAGGTGGTTCACGACCAGCAGCTGCCTCAGCTCCAAGAGATTGATCAGCGACTTACCCAGCGTAGCTACGAAGGGTACGATCGTAGCGGTGCCTACCTCCCAGAAGCAACCAGAGAGCAGCTCAAGGAGCTTCGGAAGGAGCTGAGTATGGCCACCCTTACCTTTGGGCAAAACCTACTCAAGGAACAAAATGCCTTTACCCTTCACGTTACTGATAAAGAGCCGATAAAACGACTCCCCACCTCCGCTTTGGAAGCGGCCAAAAAGTTAGCCACTGAGCATGGCAAGGAAGGGTGGCTATTTGACCTTAGTATGCCCTCCTATAGTGCTGTACTTAAGTACTGCGACGACCGCACTATCCGTGAGCAGATGTATCGAGGCCGTGCCACACTTTGTATGGATACTAGTAAACCCACATGTAATAAGCAGCAGGTTTACAAGATCGCCACACTTCGTTATCAGATAGCCCAGCTACTCGGCTACAAGAGCTTTGCCGACTACCGATTGAGTTCCAAGATGGCTAAAACGCCCGAGAAGGTCTATGCGATGCTGGACGAATTAAGAGAGGCCTACGCACCTTTAGCCCAAAAGGAATTGAAAGAGGTGACCAAAGGTCATTCGGACTGCCAGCCATGGGATTGGGCCTACCTGGCAGAGAAGTATCGGCAAAAGGAGCTACACTACGATGAGGAAGAGACCCGCCCCTACTTTGAGCTCAATAGCGTGGTAAGGGCCATGTTTGACCTTGCTTCCGACCTCTATGAGCTGACGATTGAGGAAGAGACGGATCACACCCAGTTCCCTCCTTATCGCCCCGAAGTAAAGGTTTATAAAGTTTCCTCTCACGGCAATTTAGTTGGAATGCTCCTCTGCGACTTCTTCCCACGCAAGGGGAAACGCTCGGGGGCTTGGATGACCAATTATATTGAGGCCTATCAAGGGGTACGCCCTGTGGTGAGCCTAGTGATGAACTTCACCCCCGCCACAGAGAGCCA
>NZ_HF988927.1:12129-12618 GCF_000435035.1 Porphyromonas sp. CAG:1061
CCCCCGCCACAGAGAGCCAGCCTTCACTCCTAACGCACGATGAAGTGACCACCCTTTTCCACGAGTTTGGACACGGTCTCCACGGGCTACTCACGCAAGTGCCTTATGCCTCTCTTAGCGGAACCAATGTGGTGCACGACTTTGTGGAGCTCCCTTCGCACTTCAATGAGAATTGGGCGCGCCAGCCCGACTTCCTCCGCTCTTTTGCTAAGCATTACCTCACAGGCGAACCGATTACCGAGGAGTTGATAGAGGCGATCCATCGCAATACCCTTTTCCTAGAGGGCTACGCTTGCATCCGTCAGCTTGGTTTCGGTTACCTCGATATGCTATGGCACGCCCACAACCCAGCCTCTCTTCCACAAGATCTTGAGGAACTTGAGCAAGAGGCGTACAAAGAGGTAACCCTACTGCCCCATATCTCAGGCACCAGTGTCAGCACCGCTTTCTCCCACATCTTTGATGGCGGCTACGCTGCCGGCTACTACG
>NZ_HF988927.1:12625-14377 GCF_000435035.1 Porphyromonas sp. CAG:1061
GGCTACGCTGCCGGCTACTACGGGTATAAGTGGGCGGAAATACTAGAGGCCGATGCCTTTGAGGAGTTCCTAAAGAATGGGCTCAAAGACCATACCACCTCTATGCGATTTAAGCGTGAGATCTTAGAGCGAGGTGATGCCGAAGAGCCAGAGGTGCTTTATCAAAACTTCAAGGGCCGTCAGCCCTCTATTGAGGCACTGAAGAGAAGATCAGGATTAATTAAATAGCAAGAGTTACCGCAATGAGAAATCAAAATAGAGTGGCCCAATTATTGGGAATTGAGTACCCTATTATTCAGGGTGGAATGGCGTGGACCAGTGGGTACAAGTTGGCAGCAGCAGTAAGCCAAGAGGGCGGACTGGGAGTGCTGGCTGGTGGTACCTTTTACCCCGAAGAGCTACGCGAAGAGATCCGCCATACCCGTAAGCTTACCGACAAGCCCTTTGCCGTCAATATTCCCCTAGTGATGAAAACGGTAGAGGAGACCATGCAAGTGATTATTGAGGAGCGAGTGCCCATCGTGATTACTTCTGCAGGCAATCCTGCTACCTGGACCGCCCGTCTTAAGGAAGAGGGGATCAAGGTGCTACACGTGGTGAGCAGTAGCAAGTTCGCAAAAAAAGCAGAGACCGCTGGGGTCGATGCTGTGATTGCCGAAGGGTTTGAAGCCGGTGGGCACAACGGTCGTGAAGAGACCACTACCCTTTGTCTTATTCCCGCTGTTCGCGAAGTGATCCATGTGCCACTTATAGCAGCCGGAGGAATCGCTTCTGGTGCAGCCATTGTTGCTTGTATGGCTCTAGGAGCAGAGGGGGTGCAGATCGGTACCGCCTTTGCTCTTACCGAGGAGAGTGCCTGCCACCAAGCCTTCAAGGAGCATTGCCTTGCCCTAGGCGAAGGGGATACCAAATTGATG
This sequence comes from Porphyromonas sp. CAG:1061, assembly GCF_000435035.1. Classification (NCBI taxonomy): domain Bacteria; kingdom Pseudomonadati; phylum Bacteroidota; class Bacteroidia; order Bacteroidales; family Porphyromonadaceae; genus Porphyromonas; species Porphyromonas sp. CAG:1061. The sequence goes on from NZ_HF988927.1 coordinate 13,543, forward strand.
CTGAAGAAGCTAGTGCCTACCCGTTTGGCTAAAGGCGGATTTATGGATCAAGTGGCCGAAGCTGAGGCAAAAGGTGCTACCAAAGAGGAGCTAGCCACTCTGCTAGGCAAAGGAAGAGCCAAGATAGGTATGTCCGAGGGCGATCTCCAAGAGGGAGAGCTAGAAATTGGGCAAATTGCCTCCACCATCAATGCTATACGGCCAGTCCGTGAGGTGATGAATCAACTCCTACACGATGCCAAAGCGATTCTCCGTGACCTCTCCAAAATCACCCTGTAATCACACCTAATATTCATTCAAAAGCGCCCCTTTAGGTTTTGCCTATAGGGGTGTTTTCTGTTTTCACAACCCCTTACTCCTAGGGATTATATCTATAAATACCTATATTTGAGTAGTGATCAGCCCACAATTTACCCAAAAATAGGGAGAGCCTTTCTGCCCAAATATAGCCAACTTTGCGGAAGTATTCATATAAAAGTATTATTCAATGAACATTTTACAGAGAACAGCCCTATTCCTTTTCCTTTCCACACTATTATTAGTGGGTTGCAGCAAGGGAGAGAATAATAAGCAGGAAGAGAATGAGGTAATCACTAGCACTTTGGACGTGGATTCACTTTTGAGCAATCCTGATGCTTTAGTGGATCAAGATGTAGTGCTTGAAGGTATCTGCACTCATATTTGCAAGCATGGTGGCGGCAAGATATTCCTAATGGGAAGCGATGATACCAAGACCATACGAGTAGAGGCTGGTGACGCAATTGGGAGCTTTCCTCAGGAGTGCGTTCATAGCGTTGTAAAGGTAGAGGGCAAGCTCATTGAGGAGCGTATCGAT
>NZ_HF988927.1:14479-14763 GCF_000435035.1 Porphyromonas sp. CAG:1061
GGTTGTGCAGCCGATATGCAAGCCAATGCCGAGCAGGCCGCTAATACCATCGCTGAGCGGATTGCCAACTTCCGTGCGCACATTGCAGAGCGTACCGAGCAAGAGGGGAAAGCTTATGTGAGCCTTTACCATATCGTTGCCGATAAGTACGAGATTGTAGAGTAACTAGGTGGTGGAGCGTAAATACCATCTTTCGTGGAATCAAGTCAGAAGGGGGTGTCGATGGTTGCATCGGCACTGCTCCTTCCTATTTGCCGGCGTGGTGTTGATTTACGCACTATCCG
>NZ_HF988927.1:14792-25034 GCF_000435035.1 Porphyromonas sp. CAG:1061
CTATCCGGTATATTGATGAATCATCGCGACCAGATCAATCCTAGTTATACCGTCAAGCGAATCATCCTACAGCAGGCGATAGCAGATACTCCGAGGGCGAAAGGGTCGGTAACCCAAGCCGAGCTCACCACCCTCCTTACGAGCATCCACGAAGAAAAGAACTACACCAAGCACTACTACCCCGATGACGAGAGCCTCAAGGTGTTTCTCAAAGGAGGTTCCACACTCGAGGTAGACCTTCGCAGTGGTACCGCCACCTACGACCGACTTCGTAAGCGCCCTATCCTGAGCGACTTTGTGAGGCTACACTACAATCCCGGAAGATGGTGGGCCTACTTCTCCGACCTATTCGCCATCGCCTTAATCCTTATTACCCTCTCAGGGCTACTTCTGGTCAAAGGGAAGCGAGGTCTTAAAGGAGTAGGCGGCGTAGAATTGATTATTGGGATAGTGATACCCCTGCTATTCCTTTGGTTATGAAAAATCTGCTCACACTCCTCCTGCTCCTCTCTATCCCGATAGAGTGGGCGGTGGCTCAGATCCCTAGAGCCACCGAGGTCACTATCACGGTAATAGATAGTGATAGTGGCGAACCCCTCATAGGCGCCTTAGTGCGTATGGAGCAGGGCGAGCAACTCCTTACCGGTGCTACCAACCCCCATGGCGTCATCACCTTCCCCAAGGTGGCACCTGGCAGTTATCAGCTACAGGTCACCTATATTGGTTATGATAAAAAGGTAGAGCACCTCAAGGTTGCTTGCTCCAAGCAAAATATCACTATCCAACTGAAGAATAGCAGTCGCGAGCTACAGGAGGTGGTGGTGACGGCAAAGTCCTCTAAAGGAATGACCAGCTCTTCCCTGATCGGCAAAGCCGCTATGGCACATATTCAGCCCTCTAGCATTGCCGATGTGCTGGAGCTACTCCCAGGGGGCTTCTCATCCGATCCCCAGCTCACCAGTCCCGATATCGTTCGGCTACGCGAAGCCACCCTCCCCATCGTAGGCCAACACAATTTGCTTCCACGCGTCAATCAATCCAATTACAATACCTCATCCATGGGCACCACCTTCCTTATCGATGGGGTGCCACTCAAGATGGATGCGGGGTTTAGGGGCATGCATGGGAGCAATTACGAGTACCCTATCCGAATACCGATCAATGCCGGAGTAGATATGCGTACTATTTCTACCGACGAGGTGGAGAGTATCGAGGTGGTGCGAGGAATTCCCTCTGTAGAGCACTCCGATCTTACTAGCGGACTCATTAAGGTGAAGCGTAAGCAATGGAGCGATGATTTGAATGGCCGTTTTAAGTCCGATATGAGTAGCAAGCTATTTTTTCTCTCCAAAGGGGTCACCCTTCGTGAAGAGCACCTCAACCTCATCGCCAGTGTAGGCTACCTCTCGGCCTATTCCGATCCACGCAGTGTACGGGATTGCTACGAGCGTATCAATAGCTCTCTACGCCTGTCGGGTAAGTGGCACTTGGGAGTCGGAGTATTCAGCTCTCACACCAATATAGATTATACCGGCACTCTCGACGACCGTAAGCGAGATCAAGACCTAGACTACAACCCCAAGGATAGCTACAAGGCAAGCTATCATAGCCTTGCTTTTTCGCAAACCTTCTTGCTCACGCCTAAGGAAAATCGATGGCTCCATGATCTAGAGATTATCCTCTCTGCCACCCATACTTGGGACCGGACGGAGATCACCAAGGATATGCTCTTGAATAGGGATGTTCCTTATCTTACGCAGAAGGAAGAGGGAGAGTTTGAGGGAAAATACTACCCCCGTAATTATGTGGCATCGCATTTGGTGGATAGTCGCCCGATATATCTCTATGCCAAGATGAAGGGTAGCACGCATCTGGACAGAGATTGGGGCAAACAACGGATTAAGTATGGAGCCACTTGGGCGTACAGTAAGAATAGGGGTAAAGGGACGCTCTTTGACTTGGATCGGCCTCTCTTCTGGACGGCTGGAAGCCGACCACGCCCTTTCTGTGATATCCCGGCTAAAAGTATGCTCTCTTTATTTGTGGAGGATGAGCTCTCTGTGCCTCTAGGTGCCCATACTTTCTCTCTAATGGCAGGTTTGGTGAGCAATCAACTCCTACACCTTGATAGCTCTTATCAAATGAGTAGGAAATGGTATACCGATGTTCGCCTTAACGCCCGCTGGAGCTTTGCCCCTATCACTGTACGAGAGCAACCACTTCGCATTCAGTTGCTCGGAGGGATCGGAAGCCTTAGTATGTTTCCTTCTATGGATCAGCTTTACCCCGAAACAGTGTATGACGATTTTGTGGAGCTCAATTATTACCATGCCAATCCGGACTATCGTCTGGTCTATCTACGCACCTATATTTACCACCCCAATAATCGGCCACTCACGCCAGCGAAGAATATCAAGATGGAGGGCCGGCTCGACCTCGAGTGGGCTGGTTACTCCGCCTCGGTCACCTACTTCCGAGAGCGGATGAGCAGCGGATTTCGTAACGATGCAGAGCTGAAGATTGCCAGTTTTAAGCGCTACAACCCCTCCTCCGTCCCTTATGATGCCCTTACGGCAAAGCCTGCTATTACCGACTTTTCCTACCAAGAGTCGAAGCAATTCAGGCTCCTCGGAAAGGTCACCAATGGTAGCGAAACCTCCAAGGTGGGGCTGGAGTGGATGCTGAGCACCCCACGATACCCATTCCTCAATACCCGAATTACCTTCTCTGGAGCGTGGTTTAGAACCACCTACCGCAATAGCTTGCCACAATATGAGCGCCCTAAAGCAGTGCTCGGGGATAGCGAGGTGCCCTATATCGGCATCTATCGTGATAATGAGATATTGGTGCGAGAGATGCTGAATAGCGACCTACGGCTGGATTCTTACCTCCCAAAAATTGGGCTAGGGGTATCGCTCTCTTTCCAGTCCAATTGGTACTCCTCTTCGCAGAAGATGCCCATCTCCAATTACCCTGACCTCTATGTGGATCTGAAGGATGGTAAGGAGCATCCCTTTAGAGAGCAAGATAAGTCGGATACCTACCTGCAGTGGCTCAAGCGGTCGTATAGCGATAGCTCATTTGAACGTTATGTGGTCCCCTTTATGATGATTACCAACCTCAAGGCTACCAAGCGACTATTTGGAGAGCGACTCAATGTGGCCCTCTTTGTGAATAAGATATTCGATTACTCCCCAGATATTCATCAGAAAGGGTATGTAATCCGACGAAACCAATATCCCTACTTCGGGATGGAATTGATGGTGACCCTATGAAAAAGATAGTTGAACTCCTGACTTGGCTTTTTATTGCCTCACTACTCTCCGCCTGCCATACGCCCGATAGAGCCGATGTGATGAGCGAGGTGACGGTCCAGATACGCTTCCAACCTTCTGTGCCTATAGCACAACAGAGCTACCAGATTAAGTTCCATAACCACAATACTCGGGTGACCACTATACGCAATTCTATCACCACCTCTAGCTACAGCGACCAATTACTGCGTGGGCTCTACGATGTGCAGGTCGAGGGGACCCTCTTATTGGAGAATGGCGAGCGAGCATGGGTGCGTGGTTCTGCTACCGAGCAAGAGTTTCTTTCGCAAGCCAGCATATGTGAAATCCATTTGGTACGAATGCAATGAAAAGGATTAAGTGGATATTATTCATGGTGTGGCTATTTATAGCTACTACGGAGATGGTGGCGCAAAAAAGGGATACCTTGCCCCTGCTTTCTCGCTCCTTGGAGCATGCAACGACAGATGTTGCGATGCTTCGGTATTACCACGAAAATGTGGCACTGCATCATCTCCTTTACCCCTCTTCGCTCTCTACTTTTGGCACAGAATACCATTGGAGGCACGAGAACAGAGCCTTTTTACAGCAGAATGGTTCGGGCGAAAGCCTTACACATATTTATGCCAATACCTATCTGAAACCTTCAGAGTCACAACATATGTGGGGCAATGCCACCTACTCCAGTGGGCTGATCAAGGGGGTTCGCTTCAATAGCACGTCCGACTTTGCTCGCCTCTACCCTTATATGGTTGCAGATGCCGAAGGGGGCAACCTATCGCACGAGCGGTATGCCTTCGGGGGCGGATATAGCGGAGCATACCACCAGTGGAGATTGGCAGGAGAGGTGCAGTATCTTTCACAGCAAGAGTATCGAAGGGTGGATCCGCGTCCACGTAATATTGTCTCCAATCTAACTATGAATATGGGGGTGGCACATCCACTAGGTAGCTATATTGTAGGGGTTTCACTCGGCCACGAGATCTACAAACAGCGGAGTAGCGTTGCTTTCTATTCCCCTTTGGGCACTACAATTCAGTGGCTCATGAATGGCCTTGGAGGGAGCTTCGCACGCTTCAATACCAATACCCCTACCGTCTACTACCGGGGATATGGCCTCTCTAGTGCAGCACATCTCGTACCGAGTGGGGTGGAGGGCTTTTCCGCCAAAATAGGATACCAATATCACCGGCTCGAGGAGACGCTCACCGATATGAACGAGGTTCCTATTCACCACTACAACGATCATCGAGTAGAAGTGGCTCTCGGCTATCTCTGGCAAGGAACTTGCCAGCAAGGAGTGGAGCTCAAAGCAGAGATACAAAACCGAAAAGGTGTGGAGCATATTGTAGGTGAACCTGCCGCTGGTACCTATCCTGTGATCGGGGAATTGCCCAACTTCTATTTTCCCCACTACAAAGGGACGCTCGCTTGGCATGTTGGTCGCTCCGAAGGCGGAGTGAACTGGCACCTCTCTCCTACGCTATCCTATCGTTATCTAGCCATACGCAAATTAGAGCCCAAGTCCCTGCTACAGAGCCAACGATGGCAGGTTGCCCTCAGTGGGTTCGGCTCCTATCAAATAGATAAAGCTAGCTACATAGCTCTCTCCTGCAACATAGGCTATTCTCCATTAGGCAAAGGAGAGCTATCCCTCTCACATACCACTTTAAAAGAGGAGCTGAGTAGAGAGGTGAGGCACAGTTTCGCTACCATCAATGCAACTCAACTCTTTTTTGAGGTAGCCCCTAAGTGGCACTACACCATACAGGGATGGGGATCCTTGCCTTGGGGCATTGAGGTAGGTGGCAGGTACCGATTCGGACGGTATAGTGGCGGAGGAGTGGATGCTATCCATCGACATTGGGTGGAGGGAGTGATTCAATTACTGTTTTAAACCGTTTAATTTTTAATAGATAAATAGATATGAAGAAGTTATTTTTACTATTCGGGCTATGTGTGACGTTGCTCCTACTCTGGAGCTGTAAGAGCGACCTCCCAGAGGTACCGAAGGATGCCGAAGTTACCTTTCAGCTAAAGGCACCATTGGGCGTTGAGGGCACCATAACAGAAGCTACAGGCGAGCTCACCTCCAGAAGCGATGGTAAGGTGTTGCCTATTTCTTTTAAGGAGGGTAAGGCGGTGCTTCACTTGGTACAGGGAGAACCCTATGCTATGAAGGTGATGTGTCGCTTCGAGTGCAAAGGTGCTTTAGCAGAGATAGAGTACAAAGAGGACTTTGTAGTTGAGGCAAAGGACAAATCTGACCGCACCTGCCAATTGATGTGGGAAATGCCTACGGAGAGCTTCGTTATCAGTGAGATATTCTTTGCTGGAAGTCGCAATAGCAAGGGTGAGCAGTACGATGAGGATAAATACCTCAAGATCACCAACAATAGTCCTGTAACGAGATATCTCGATGGACTAGCTCTAGTAAAGTCGCTCTGGCAGTCGGATGAGAAGGTGGAGGCAAAGCCCGATGTGAGGACAACACATTTCGTTACCGACCTGGTGATGCAGTTCCCTGGCACCGGGAGGGAGTATGCCGTGAAGCCGTATGAGAGTGTCATCTTGTGCCACTCGGCGATAGACCATACAAAGGAGAACCCTAATTCGATAGACCTGTCCAACGCCAACTTCGAGTGGATGAGCGATAAGGGCTACACTGATTCTGAAACCCCTGACAATCCTAAGGTACCCAATATGAAACTTGTGTTCATCAGCGACCCTTATGGCGATGGAACAGAGAATTGGACCATGAGTACCAACGGACAGAATACCTATGCGATCGTGGACCTACAAGGAAAGACAGCACAAGACCTCGTGAAGGAGTGCACTTATACTTACAAGGAGGTAATGATTATAGAGGGAATGGATCCTATGGAGTTGGATGGCCACCCTGCTCTAAAGCTTCCAAATGAGTGGGTGCTGGATGCTGTGAACCTCGGTATGACTAATGAGAAGCAGTGGTTGCCGATCTCGGAAAAATTGGATGCCGGCTATGCTAAGGTGGCAGATGAGCTGAATGATGATACACGCTACGGTAAAAAGGTGGTGCGGAAGAGCCTATCTGAAGGCTCTAAGGTGCTAAAGGATTCGAATAACTCTACCGAGGACTTCGTAGCAAAGGAACTGAAGTAACTGGAGACTAACGTTTAAAAATTTTATTTCAAGAAGTATATGAAAGCAATGAAGTATCTATGGGCCCTTATAGCCCTATTGGCTCTCGGACTAGTTAGTTGTGAGCCTGAAAAAGAGAATGAGGTGGCAGTGGAGCGTGAATGTAGTTTCGTGCTAAACTCACCTCTAGGTGTGAAAGGAGGAGAGTATAGCGACCTTAAGATCTCTTTCAAAAGCAATAAAGATGGCCAAACCTCTGAGCTAACCTCTAAGGAACCGACCTTTAAGAAGGTGCTTTTGGAGGGTGTGTATGAGGTTTCAGTTGAGGCTACTTTGGCATATCAGTCGGAGAAGCTAGGCAGAGTCTCTACTCCTATCTCTATAAAAGAGCAGGTGACGGTGACTAAGGAGCGTACCTCCTTCGAGCTCACCCCGCAGTATGTAGAGAATAGCAATGCCGGCTTTGTGATTGAGGAGCTTTTCTTTAGCCCTACCATTGACCCTGAGACCGGAAAGACCTTTAAGTACTCTGAGCAGTACATCAAGATTACCAATAATTCAGACGTCACTCTCTTTGCCGATAGTTTGGCGATTGTGCAGTCGGAAGATCTGAGCAATATGAAGCGGGATTATGTCGATAGTCCGCTGGATAAGGCCCTTACAGTCAGTTTTGTCTCTATGATTCCTGGTGATGGTAAGAGCCATCCAGTGAAGCCAGGAGCATCGCTGATTATTGCCAATGATGCCCAAGACCACTCAAAGGTTTTCAAGGGGGCGACCGATCTTTCGCACGCCGACTTTGAGATCTACGACCTTTCTGATAATCCTAGGTTCCAAGATGTGGATAATCCTGAGGTGCCCAACCTGATCTCTTACTATAAGTCTTCACTTACCGTCTCCTCTTTCCATCAGCGCGGCGTCACTACGATTGCTCTAGTACGGATGCCGGTAGATCGCGAGACGTTCATCAAGGATTACTTGTGGGATGGTAAGTATATTTTTAAGTTTAAGAACTTTGTGAAAGAGATGTCACTTAAAACCTATAAGATACCTCACGAGTGGATGGTCGATGTGGTATTCCTCGGTATCGAAGATGCTATTGAGTGGAGATTTATTCCCAATGTCCTAGATGCTGGTTACACTGGTTGGTGCAAGAGCTTTAATGACCGCACAGGACAAGGAACCGCAGTGATCCGTAAGGTGGCTAGGGAAGCCAATGGTAGAAAGTATCTGATGGATACCAATAACTCTACCAACGACTTCAATAAGCGTGTACAACCTTCGCTAAAAGCAGCAAAGCAATGATCGGAACTGACTCCTCGGCCATCATTGAGTGCCAAGGATTGACTCATTACTATGGTAAGCGCCTCATTTATGAGGGGCTTACCTTTACTGTGCCTAGAGGGCGTATTTTGGGTCTATTGGGCAAGAATGGTACTGGCAAGACTACCACCATCAATATCCTTGCTGGCTATCTGAAGCCGCGAAGTGGGGTGTGTAAGATGCTTGGCTATGACATTCAGTCGATGCCCCCTGAGGTTAAGGCCAACATTGCTCTTTTGATTGAAGGGCATGTTCAGTATAGCTTTATGACTGTGGAGGAGATTGAGCATTTCTATGCTCGATTTTATCCTCGTTGGCAGCGTGATATCTACTACGACCTAGTTAGCCTGCTTAAAATAGCTCCTCATCAACGTATCAGTAGGATGTCGTGTGGACAGAGGTCGCAAGTGGCATTGGGTTTGATTTTGGCACAAGATGCCGATCTCTTGGTGCTGGATGACTTTTCGTTGGGGCTTGATCCTGGTTATCGTCGACTTTTCATTGACTATCTAAAGGAATTCACCAAGGGACGTGATAAGACCGTCTTTCTCACTTCGCATATCATTCAGGATATGGAGCGGCTGATTGATGACTGCATTATCCTGGATTATGGTAAGATCCTTTTGCAGATGCCTGTGGCGGAGCTGATGAGTTCTTTCCATCGGTATTTGATAAAGCTGGAGGTGGAGGGGTTGGAGCTGCCAGGTGATCCGAAGCTATGGCACCCTGCGGTGATAGGAAATCAGGCTGAGGTACATAGCTTTGAGGGGATGGGGTATATCCGAGAGTATCTGGCGAAGCACCAATTGCCTTATAGCCAGTTGGTGGAGGAGCGGATGTCACTGGAGGATGTGTTTATAGGTTTGACCGGTAAGTATTGAGTTATGATTGGCGGATTGCTATATAAAGAGTGGGTGAAGACAAGGTGGGCGGTGTTGCTGCTTAGCCTCTTGGGACTAGGAGTGGTGGGCTATGCTTTGCTCTCGCTGGAGAGGATTGTATCGGTACGTGGAGTGTCCCATCTGTGGGAGGTACTCCTCTCTAAGGATGTACTTTTGCTAGATGCCCTCAAGTATCAGCCTATATTGTGTGGCTTGGTGCTGGCGGTGGTGCAGTGGGCTCCTGAAATGGTGCAAAAGCGATTGAAGCTAACCCTTCATCTCCCTTTGCCACTGGAGCGGATTGCATTTGTGATGCTCACGTATGGGGTATTGATGCTAGGCTTGTTTTTTCTGGTGGAGATGCTGATCCTATGGGGCTACCTCTCTAGTATCTTGGCACCAGAATTGGTGACTCACTTGCTGGTGAGTGTTGGGCCTTGGTTTTTGGCAGGCTGGGGAATGTATGGCGTAACTACTTGGGTGGTGGTGGAGCCTACGTGGCGGGGTCGCTTACTCTGTATGCTGGTGAGCTATGGGGTGTGCTGTCTCTACTTTGTGACGACGACTCCTCGGGCCTATCAGGACCTTTTGTGTGAGATGGGGCTTTGGTCGGTGTTGCTTTGCTATGTGGCTATTTTATCTATTTATCGCTTCAAGGAGGGGGTGCAGTAATTCTCTAGGCTTATGAAAATCTTTTTCCAACTATTGATGGGCGTGGTATCGGCACTGATGCTGATTTGGGGGCTTACTTCGCTCGGGGCGCTATTGCAAAGGGGTGGAGGGTATGTGCCTTTTACCCTCTATAGTGAGGTGGTGGGCGAATTTGTGTCGCTGGATAATAGTGGTGAGGAGGGGTCTCGCTACTACGACTATGCTGGGCGAGAGTATACGGAGAGTGAGTTTGATAGTGTATTGCCATCGTTTTACTACCGTCAGCTGGTGATGGATGGGCGTTTGCCCGATAGTATCCATGGGGTGGCGGTCTCACCGAGTATGCTGGAGGAGCAGAGCTTTATCTTTATCTCGCATCCCTCCTCTATCAATTGCCACGTGACGCCGCTTTATTTCCTTTTGGAGTCGATGTCGAAGAGGGTCTACCTGGAGATGCCGAGCGATGTCTTTCGGCTGGGAAAAAAGGGGATCGAATTTATTGATATGAGCCGTAACGAGGTGGATAGGGCAAAGTCGGAGTTGTTTCAGAAGGCGTTGGACGCCAAAGGAGTGGCTTTCCCGATAGCCCTAGTGGCTGGAAATGCCACCACCAAGAAGCCGTACGACCATGGGTATCTCTTGCTAGATGCCGGGGGGAGGCTCTTTAATCTGAGGCAGACGGTGGGGCGGCCTTATCTGCAGGAGATAGCATTGCCCAGTGGGGTGGTGCCCCAACAGCTCTTCGTGACGGAGTATCCGAGCCGTGCTTTCTTGGGCTTTTTGGTGGACGAAGTGGGTAGCTTTTATGCTATTACGCTTCCCGACTACCGCTTGGTAAAGGCGGAGTTGCCTCCTTTGGACCTGACACGGGATAAGCTGACGATCTTTGGCAATCCCTTCTACTGGACGGTGATTAGGAGCCGCGATGGCGAGGCACTCTATACCGCTTTGGAGGCTGGGTCGCTTCGGCGGGT
>NZ_HF988928.1:0-2863 GCF_000435035.1 Porphyromonas sp. CAG:1061
GGTTATTAGACCATGTAAGCCCTTCGGGCTACTAGCACCCCTTCCGACACGGGTCTTATGGGAGAAGGACCTCTGCGGAGGTTCTTTTTTGGTGATGGTTAATGGTGAATCGGGGGAATATTTGTCTATTGGCTGGGAAATAGGTAGTTTTGTTTATTGAGACTGTTGCACGAAGGCGATCTGCTGCGTTGCTTTCGGAGTTCGGCCTAGGTCACGTACGTTAGTACGCTCCCTTCGGCCTCATCCTCAGCGCCTTGCATCTCATCCTTCGTGCAAAGTCTCAGCACATTTGAGAAAATATGTGAGAATGGCACTTCGTGCAACATTCTCTTTGTAACTTGATTTAACTAATTTGATATATTGGATATATATGGGGACTAAACAAATAGAGTGGGGCGAGGGAAAGAGCATAGAGTATCAGCTCAGTGAGGTGCCGGAGGTGGCTAGCTTTCTACTGAAGGAGCTAGGCGAACAGCCTGTGTGGCTATTTGACGCACCGATGGGGGCAGGTAAGACGACGCTTATTAAGGAACTTGCTAAAGAGCTTGGCGTGGAGGAGGTAACGAGTAGCCCTACCTTCGCCATTGTCAATGAGTATCACACCGAAAGTGGCGATCCTGTTTACCACTTCGACGCTTATCGCCTTGAGACGCACGACGACTTGCAAAACATCGGTGCTACCGACTACCTCTACAGCGGCTACTACTGCTTTGTGGAGTGGCCAGCACTCTTCACCCCTTTTCTGCCAGATGAAGACGAAGTAGTGCGTGTAAGAATTGAGATGGAGGGTGACCACCGACGTCTCTCTCTGCTTAGTGCTGAGGAGCCATTCATCTACGACCCACGGTAATGACGAAAGCGGGACTGGTCTATATTGCCCTCGGGCTAATGTTTGTCCTCCCTGGGCTTATGGCCCTATGGGTCGGGCTGAGGGGTAGCCGTTGGTTTTTCAATAGTCGCTCCTACGGCTTCCTCCCCAAGAAGATAGGTTTGGGTGGTGCCAGGATAGCGATGGTATTAGTTGGGCTGTTGCTACTCGCGGCGGCAGTGTTGGTAGTTGTGGACCCAATGGGAATCATGAAAGGAGCTTAAGAATGAAAAAAAGAGAGATTTCTCTATCAGAATATGGAGTGGAGGAGTATTACCCTCCCCGAGTGCGGTGGCATGTGAATAAAACGCTCGAGGGGCTCTACGGCATGGTACTGAAAGATATGCGGTCGTTGCCGTTGACGGAGAGTGGAGAGATCCAGCAGCTAGAGGAGACTTACAAGTACCTTACTTACTACTATAAGGAGGGTACGGACGACCCAAAGCGCAGTGAGATCTTGAGGGGGATAGGTACCTCTCTGATGCAAATGCTCCGTGCCAATGCGGCTCATATCGAGGAGGAGGAGCGACCAAATGACACTCGTTGCGAGACCGTACAGAGGCTCAAGATTTACCAGCTCAATGCTGAGAAAATAGTTCATCTAATTGATGAGCTATCCGAGGAGGTATCCAAGAGAGAGCAGAGCTTCTTTGATAAGGTGGACCAACTCTTCGACTACCTCTGGGCTACACCACGGCTTCCCAAGTCGGTGAGTGAGCGTCTGCAATATTCCCTTGAGGTGACACAGTTGCCACCACTTATAGCTCAGAGTGTTGTCTCTGCCCTTTTTGTGGGGAGTATGGAGTATTTTGATGAGCAAAAGCTCTCGCTACTCCTAGCCTTTGGAAAGGGTCATCACGATCCTATTGTGCGGGGTGCCGCTATGGCAGCACTCCTTGTCTTGGGTCGCCGTCATCAGGCGGAACTGTGTGCCCTTCACCCCGATTTGGTTGCGGAGGTAGAGACCTTTCTTTTATCTCGTGAAGAGCTGTTGCTAGAGCTACTTAAGGTGGTGCAGATATCGTACAAGACGACCGAAAACCACAAGACCTATGAGGAGAAGATTGTGCCTGAGCTAAAGAATATCAGTGATAAGTTTCGGCAGTCTATGAGTGGTACTGGCTCACTCAGTAGTCAGATAGCAGAGCTACAGAAGAAGGCGATTGATAAGGAGCACTTCGAGGAGATGGAGGAGCTGATGGCTAAGGTGCCAGATCAATTGAAGATGCTACAAGATGCGGAGCAAGATACCGCTTACCACCTAGTCACAGGGCTCAAGGGCTTTGCCTTTTTCAGTAAGATGAGCCACTGGTTCCTGAGGTTTGATGAGCAGTATCCCGACCTAGACCAGGCGAATGTGGAGGTCTTTACTCGCATCCTGCCATTTATGTCGCAAGGGCGTAGAATGATTAGCGCTGACATGTATTCGTATGCCTTGGTACCAGCATGGAGAGAGGTGGTTCGTGGCATGGAGGCCGATATTTTAGAGCAGTCAATGCCCGATGCTACTCCTTTGCCAGCACCCACTGAGGTAGATGGCGCGAGGGAACTCCTCTTTAGTGCCTACCGCTTTTACCAGCTTTCGAGTCATCGACATACGTTGGTGAGCCCATTTGCTCGTTCTCCCTATCTGCTTGATGGGGCCTTCCTCTCCAGGCGAGGACTACTTAGCGAGGAGGGGTTGCTCAAGCTCGCAACTATGATGGTGGGCTTTGGGCAATACGATGCCGCAGGCCGCACTTATGAGCGGGTGGTGACGGACTATCTGACCAATACCGCTGAGGTGTGGCGAGGGATGTCGGTGGCAAGTATTATGCGTAACGACCACGAGGGGGCACTGCAGCAGCTGCAAAAGGCGGTGGAACTGGAGGGACCAACAGCTATAACGGCGAGTAAGATAGCCGAACTGCTGATTAAGCTTGGTCGTAGGGGCGAGGCGATCAAGTGGCTGGAGACGAGTGAGGAGCAGGTGGAGAGCTATCGGCTTCCCTTGCT
>NZ_HF988928.1:2908-9397 GCF_000435035.1 Porphyromonas sp. CAG:1061
GGGACGAAATGAGGAGGCGATGAAGGCGGCCTACAAAGCGCACTATCTCTCCGATGGCAAAAACGCCAAGAGCCTTTCAATCATTGTGGAGTTGTTGCTCCTTTCTGGTAAAGCTCAGGAGGCAAAGGAGCTACTCGATCGGGCGACTAATGGTGGAGAGGGGGCACTGCTTTTCTGGAGAGCTCTCTCTACTTTGGCAGAGGGGCAACGCAAGGAGGGGATAGAGCAATTGAGCCAATGGGCAAAGGGTGGGTCGCCTGACCTTACTTTGCTGGCAAAGCTACAACTCCTCTCGCCCTATGGTTATAGCACAAGCGATCAATCGCTCATCAAGGATATCATATATAGTAAGGAGTAATGAGGATAGAGAGAGGAGCCCTGGGGATATGCCTACTTGTAGCCCTGCTATTTTGTGGCTGTGGAAGGGGACATAAGAGTGAGTCGGTAAGGCCAGTCAAGATTGTGGCAAGCCATCAAGATAGCGAGTCGGGGCCTTGGTACCTGCTGGTCTACGGTGCCCAGAGCATCACTATGGATACCTTGGAAGTGAGCCCGAAGGGTAAGATTAGCTATCATGAGGTCTTTGACCTAGATACGATTGACCTTTTCCTCTTGAGGAATGGAGAGGGGCGACTGCAGCTCCCCCTATTTCCCGACCGTGATGCCGAGACTTATTCTGCTAATATCAGCGATAAAGAGTTGTCGCTGAAGGGTCTACTCTATGAGTCTTTGCTGAAGGAGTGGTACGCAGAGAGGGAGAAAAGCGAGGAGCAACTCTTGGACTTCCTGAGTGCCCACAGTAAGGAATCGCCTACGCTCCTCCTGGTGGAGGATGGTATGGAGCAATACCAAAGTGGGAAGAATGATCAGACTTGGTGGAGTCTCTTTGCTCAATTGGCTAGAGACCAGTATGATCTTGCTGGGCTTTTGGGTTGGAGAATGGCTGGTGATAATAGTTGGAATAGAGGTCCAGTAGTTCCTTATTCTTTTGTGGTCAGTGGAATGAAGGATCGGGTCAACTTCAAGGATTTTGTGGGGAAAAATCGATTCGTCGCCCTTAATATTATGGAGCTATCGCCACAGGACTCTGCCCTATTTGCCAAGCAAAAGCGGTACTTTCATCTACTCGATAGCCTAGGTGTGTCTAGCTATAGCGTGCTGCTCAATGACTCTCTCCCCAAGAGCTTGAAGACGAAAAGCAAGGGGACGAAGCAATACTTCCTCATTGATAGCATCGGGCAGTCGCAGACTTTTCTGAAGGAGCAGTCCATCGATGAGCTACCAACTTTTATGGTGGTGGATAGTCTACAAAATATTGAGCGTAGCTGGAGTAACCCTGATAGTCTGATCAACTATATTAAACAACAAAAGAAGTAAATGATGGATGATAGCGTGCTGTGGGAGGAGACCTCGGTGGAGCGTGCACTGGTCAAGGTGTATGGCGCAGCAGTCAGTGGTATTGAGGCGTGTAAGGTGACGATCGAAGCACAAATCAGTAGTGGCACTAAGTTTATGCTGGTGGGATTGCCCGATGCAGCGGTGAAGGAGAGCCACCAACGTATCCAAGCTGCCATCGCCGAGAGTGGATATACCTATCAGGAGCATCGCTACATCATCAATATGGCACCGGCCGACCTCAAGAAGGAGGGGGCTGCCTACGACCTTCCCCTAGCTATTGCGATCCTCTCGCTGAGTGAGAAGCTCCCTACGGAGCGACTTGCCGATACGATGATTATGGGTGAGTTGGCACTGGATGGTGCCCTTCGGCCGATTCATGGAGTGTTACCGATGACCATTATGGCGAAGCGGCAAGGGTTTAAGAATATCATTGTGCCACGAGCCAATGCCAAGGAGGCCTCCGTGATAGAGGGAATACGGGTGTTTGGTGCCGAGCGACTTGCTGAGGTGGTAGACTATCTCTCGCAGGGAAGCTCGGTGCTGAAGGAGTACTTATACGATGAGGAGGAGATCTTTCATCACCCGCTTCTGCACTATGCCGACTTTGCTGAGGTGAAGGGGCAGGAGATGGTGAAGCGTGCGATTGAGGTGGCTGCTAGTGGTCAGCACAATATCATTATGGTAGGCCCTCCAGGGAGTGGTAAGTCGATGATGGCTAAGCGGGTGCCAAGCATCCTACCCCCTTTCACTAAGGAGGAGGCGCAGGAGACCACCATGATTCACTCGGTGGCGGGAACGTTGCCAACGCACATCGCACTGATGAGGGAGCGACCATTCAGGGCACCCCATCACAGCACTTCCAATGTGGCTCTGGTAGGAGGGGGCTCTTATCCCAAGCCAGGTGAGATCTCTCTTGCTCACAATGGGGTGCTTTTTCTCGATGAGCTACCTGAGTTTGCTCGTAATGTATTGGAGGTGCTACGTCAGCCACTTGAGGACCGACAAATCACCGTCTCAAGGGCTCGGCAGACGGTCACTTTCCCCGCCTCCTTTATGCTGGTGGCCTCAATGAACCCTTGTCCTTGCGGTCACTACAACAACCCTTTCAAGGAGTGCACTTGCACGGAGGCACAGGTGAAGGGTTATCTCGGTCGGATCTCTGGCCCGCTGCTCGATCGAATCGATATTCAGGTGGAGATACTGCCTGTGCCCTTTGAGATGCTATCGAGTAAGCAACGTGGCGAGCCGAGTGAAGCGATCCGTGAGCGGGTGATGAAGGCGAGAGCGATACAGAAGGAGCGGTTCAAAGGAATGCCGGGGATCTATACCAATGCGCAGATGACTCCAGCGATGATGCAGGAGTTTGTCCATGTAGATGCCAATGGGTTGATGCAACTGAAGCAGGCGATGGAGCGCTTTAAGCTCTCCGCTAGAGCGTATGACCGTATTCTAAAGGTTTCCCGTACCATTGCCGACCTTGATGCCTCGCAAGATATCACGATCCAGCATATCGGAGAGGCGATCAACTACCGCAAGCTCGACCGTGGCTCGTGGGGCACTCGCACGCTCTAAATGAGACTGTTGCACGAAGGCGATCTGCTACGTTGCTTTCGGAATTCGGGCCTCGGTCACGTACGTGAGTACGCTCCCTTCGCCCTCATCCTCAGCGCCTTGCATCTCATCCTTCGTGCAAAGTCTCAGCACATTTGCAGCCAATGTGCGAGAAAGGCACTTCGTGCAACATTCTATGTGAGGGATCGTGAAACATTCTCTAAATGAGTGTAACTACCCTATTACCATAGGGTTACTGCCTTATCTGTCTGCTTTAATTAACATTTGTGCCTTAAATATTTAACGTTCTTTTTGTTAATACAAAGAGAATAATGCGTACCTTGCTCACGTTATGAAGAAGTGGACGCTTTGGTTAATCGTTGTGGCTATGGCACTAGCCCTGATTGGGTTGCTACTGATGCAGCTCAATTATGTCGACGTGGTCTACCGCTTCCGAAATGAGCAGTTTGATAGTCGTGTACGTCAGGCACTCTCTTCGGTAAGTCAGGATGTAGAGCGCGACGAGATGTCACGTCTGGTTTCGGACCGCCTTGGCTTCTCCACTTCGTCGAGCCTTCTTTCGCTAGAGAACAACCTGAAGGAGAAAAACAAGCAGCTACAGATTGATAGCCTGCGTTTCGGCCTAGACCAATTGCCACAAGACCCTCTGAGGATAGCCAAGAAGCAGAGCCCCGATAGGATTCAGGAGGCTTCTCGGGAACTGATGAAGGCCTTCACGGAGCGGTATAACGAGGTGCGTGAGATGGTGATTCAGCTCGCCATAGAGTCGGTACGCGACAATAATCCAGCCCCTATCTACGAGCGTATTTCGGAGAAAGATCTGGACCTGCTCCTTAGCTACTACCTCACCAATAACGGCATTACACTGCCTTACATCTATGAGTTGGTGGATAATAATCATCGGGCGTACTACAGCAGTGGCAAGATACCGGCCGATGATGCCGATGCCACTTACACGCAGGTGCTATTCCCAAATGACCACCCCTCACACATGTACTTTGTGAAGCTCTATATCCCAGGGAAGCGGCAGCTCATCTCTAGTTCGTATGAGTTTATTATCCCTTCGGCTGGCTTTACGCTGCTACTCTTTGTGGTGTTTACGATTACCATTGTTTCACTGGTAAGGCAGAAGAAGCTAGAGGAGCTGCGTAAGGACTTTGTCAATAATATGACGCACGAGCTGAAGACGCCTGTCAGCACCATTATGGTGGCGAGCCAGATGCTCTCCGCAGACCAGGCGGAGACCTCTCCCGAGCGCCGACAGAAGTGGATCTCAAGTATCATGGCGGAGAGTCAGCGACTGGAGTTGCTGATCGATAAGGTGCTACAGATGTCTTTCTTCGACCGCGATAAGGTGAAGCTAAAGCTAAAGGAGATAGATATGGAGGAGCTACTCCTCAATGTCACCAATATATTTAGCCTCAAAGTGGAGAGCTACGAGGGAGAGATTGATGTGGACCTAGGGGCAGAACAGGCCACTGTAGAGGGCGATGAGATGCACCTCACCAATATCATCTTCAACCTCCTCGATAACGCGATCAAGTACCGAAGTATTGAGCGGCCACCTCACCTTACAGTAGGTACCAGTAACGATGCCAAGAACGTAAAGGTATATATCCAAGATAATGGCATCGGAATGAAAAAGGAGCATGCCAAGAAGATATTTGACCGCTTTTACCGTGTACCGACGGGCAATCGGCACGATGTCAAAGGATATGGCCTAGGGCTGGCCTATGTGCAGCATATCATCTCGCTACACCACGGGAAGATAGCTGTGGAGAGCGAGCTAGGCAAGGGAACTAAGTTTATTATTACATTACCAATTAAAGAATAAAGATTATGATGGAAGACGTAGTAAGAGTATTTCTATGTGAGGACGACGAAAACCTGGGTCCTCTACTCAGCGAGTTTCTAAATACCAAGGGGTACCAAACCGATCTTTTCCAAGATGGACAGGCCGGTTGGGAGGCTTTTGAGGAACAACCAGACCACTGGAATATCTGCGTCCTAGACGTGATGATGCCCAAGATGGATGGGTTTGAGCTAGCACAAAAGATCAAGAGCAAAAACGAGTCACTACCCATCATCTTCCTCACCGCAAAGACCCTGAGCGAGGATGTAGAGCAGGGATTTAAGCTCGGTGCTGATGACTACCTCAAGAAGCCATTCAATACCGCTGAGCTCACTATGCGTATCGATGCGGTACTCCGCAGGGTACAGGGCAAGAAGCCAGAGCCAGTAGCATTTTACAATATCGGCGACTTCGTATTTGATACGCAGAAGCAGATGCTTACCTTCAGAGATGAGGAGCCAAAGCGTCTCACCACTAAGGAGACCGATCTGCTGACGCTACTCTGTATGCACGCTAATGACTTGATGGAGCGCAACTATGCCCTCAAGACCATCTGGGGCGAGGATAGCTACTTCAATGCCCGTAGTATGGATGTCTACATCACCAAGCTGCGTAAGCACTTAGCTCAAGATGAGCGTGTGGAGATTCAGAATAAGCACGGCAAGGGGTACAAGCTCATCACTCCTAATGCCAATAGCGTACAGACAGAAGAGAATACAGAGACCATATAATTATCCACTAAGAGTCGGGGGACTTCCACAAGAGACCCCCCGACCTTTATTTGCTACAACAAACTTATGAAGAAGATAATAGCAACACTTGTTTTAGCCCTTACTACCCTTACCGCTAGCTACGCACAGTACTATGATAATGACCCTGTGGGCACGGTATATGAGTACGAGATGTCGAATAAACTGATGGGTACCTCTACGGTTACTCAGACACTGAAAAAGGTGGAGGGCAACGTCATCACCTACGAAGTGGTCACCAAGGTGCCTGGCATGAAGCAGCCAATGACCATGGAGAATGCCCTTACCTTTGCAGATGGTAAGATCCAATATAGTGTGGAAAGTCTCTTGGCTCAGAGCAAGGCTACTATGGAGCAGGCTGGTATGGGCTCAAATATTGATATGACCTTTGATGGCGATGCTGGCTTTACTCCACTTCAAGGCAAAGTAGGGGATAAGCTACCTCTGACCAAGGCTACCATCACCGCTAAGGTACAAGGGATGGATCTAAACGTCATCACTGAGATAACTAGGAATGAGATCACTGCCGTAGACGAAGAGGTGACCACTCCAGCCGGTACTTTCAAGACCATCAAGGTGGAGCAGGAGGTAAAGACCACCACTCAGGCAATGGGGATGAACCAAACTCAGGAGAATAAGCAAATCACTTGGGTGGTGCCCAATAAGGGTGTGGTGAAAACCGAGATGACTACTATGGGTCAGGTAATGACTACTGAACTTGTTAAGATTACAAGACCATAAGGAGACTAGATGCTAGCACTGAATAATGTAGGCGTCTCTTTTGGGGCAGATAAACTCTTTTCGGAGGTTTCCCTACAGGTAAATCCGAAGGAGCGTATCGCCCTCACGGGACGCAATGGGGCAGGAAAAACTACCCTACTCAATATTATAGCAGGCAAGAGAGAGCCCTCAGAAGGG
>NZ_HF988929.1:0-752 GCF_000435035.1 Porphyromonas sp. CAG:1061
GAGGAGCTGGGATATGTCTCACTCATTAGGTGCCAGCTAGAGACTGGTCGAACTCATCAGATCCGTGCCCATATGAAGAGTATTGGGCATCCGATCTTCAATGACGAGCGGTACGGTGGGAATGAAATACTTAGAGGCAATCGCTTTGCCAATTACAAGAAATACATTGAGAATTGTTTTGCTCTCTGCCCCCGACAGGCACTACATGCCCAGACACTTGGCTTTTATCACCCTGTGAGGAAGGAGCAGATGGATTTTACTTCACCTTTGCCAGAGGATATGTCGGCACTCCTAGAGAAGTGGCGACGATATGTAGAGGCTGGCTCCATTGAACCTATAGAGGTATGAATCGACACCCTAAGATAGCTCTTGTAGCAGGTGGCTACAGTAATGAATATGAGGTCTCCCTCAAGAGTAGAGAGGGCATCCTCCACTTTTTGGAAGGGGCACCACTGGAGATTTTCCCCGTGCTCATCACTCACGAGAAATGGGTGGTACAGCTAGAGGGAAAGGAGTACCCCATTGACCGCAACGACTTCTCCGTTCAGATTGATGGCACCAAGGTAACCTTTGACTACGCCTATATTACCATCCACGGTACGCCTGGGGAGGATGGGCTCTTCACCGGCTACCTAGATATGCTACGGATCCCCTATAGCTGTTGCCCCACAGCCATCGGTGCACTCACCTTTAATAAGTACCTCTGCAAGCACTTTCTCCATAGCTTCGGCATCCAGATTGCGCCAAGTGTA
>NZ_HF988929.1:803-21568 GCF_000435035.1 Porphyromonas sp. CAG:1061
GATCCTATTCGTCCTATTATCCTTGCGGTAGAGCCCGGCTTGCCCGCCTTTGTAAAGCCTAATGCTGGGGGGAGCAGCGTTGCTACTACCCGAGTGGACGAAGTGAATGAGCTACTACCAGCAGTTGAATTAGCCTTTAGCGAAGCCGATGAGGTGCTGATCGAGGGTTTGATTACCGGTACAGAGGTTACCTGTGGCGCCTACAAAGATGGTGAGGGACTGCATATCCTTCCCGTGACTGAGGTGGTGCCGAAGAATCAATTCTTTGATTACGATGCGAAGTACAATGGTGCAGTGGAGGAGATTACTCCCGCCCGCATTTCACCCGAGATGACGGCTGAGATTCAGCAACTCACACGTGAGATCTATGGATATCTCGGGGCGTCGGGAATTATTAGAGTAGACTTTATCATTGAGGAGGGGGTACCAGTGCTCCTCGAGGTCAATACCACGCCCGGCATGACAGCCACCAGCTTTATCCCTCAGCAGGTACATGCCGATGGTAAGAAGGTGGGCGACGTATTGATGAGTATTATCCAGTATCATTTAGAAAACCATAAGAGAGATAAATAGCCATGATGAAGACCGACGACATATATTTTGAGAGCATTCGCCCTTATATTGATAGCGAGGTACAGGAGGTGGTAGCACACCTAGTCCAACAAGAGGAGGTCCAGGGTATCCTCCATCACTTCTATGGGGATATCAGTAGGGAGCAATTAGATAAGATGGTGGAGAGATCGACCTCCATCTACAACTTCAAGGAGACTTTCCTCAAGCCAGTGATTGAATCAATTCTCAAGGACTCAACCTTTTCGCTTACTATCTCAGGCAAGAGCAAGTTGGTAAAGCGTGGTGAGGAAAAGCAACTCTTTATCTCGAATCATAGGGATATCATTCTCGACTCTGCCTTTCTCAACTATCTACTCTACAGCTCAGGGCTAGGCTTTCCACGCATCGCCATTGGGGACAATCTACTCATTAGCGAATGGATAAGGGTGGTGGTACGATTGGCCGATGCCTTTATCGTAAAGCGAAGCCCCTCCATGCGCGAGATGCTGGTAGAGAGCAAACGACTCTCTAATTATATCCTAAGCTCAGTGGCTGGTGGTGAGGCTTCTGTATGGCTTGCACAGAGTGAAGGACGACGTAAAAACTCCGATGACCGCACCCAGACTGCGGTACTCAAGATGCTTACCCTCAGTGCCGAGCGAGGAGAGAGTGAAGCAGAGCTCCTCAGCAAACTGCACATTACGCCTGTGGCGATCACTTACGAGTACGATCCTTGTGACTATCTCAAAGCCAAGGAGATGCTGGCTAAGAAGCTGGATCCTTCGTGGAAAAAGGCGCCACTAGACGACCTCATCAATATGCAGACTGGGCTAGAAGGGCAGAAGGGGAGAGTACACTTTGCCATCGGCGAGACCCTCTACGACCTTTCTACTATCACACAAGCAGCTGAGACGAAGCAGGAGGTTCTGAAGCTAGTAGCCGAGGAGATTGACCGACAGATATTCACCCTTTACCGCTTCTACCCCAATAATTACGTTGCCTTTGATGCACTCCATGGCGGCGAGCAGTTTGCCAAAATGTATAGCGAGAAGGAGAAGGCAACCTTTGAGAAGTACCTAGCCCAACAGATAGCCAAGGTAGGGGCAGCACCGGAGCATCACCAGTTTTTGAAAGAGAAGATACTGGAGATGTACGCTACACCACTAAAGAATCACTTGATTACCACCAAGCAATATAGATAGCATGATGAAAAGAGCTTTAATTATAGTAGACCCTCAATTGGACTTCATCACAGGTACCCTCCCAGTAGGAGGTGCCTCGGAGGCAATGGATCGTTTGGCTACAGCACTGCCAAAGATCGCAGCCGACCAAGTCTTTGTGACCATGGACGCCCACCCTATCAAGCATTGTAGCTTTGAGCCCAATGGTGGCATCTGGCCTACCCACTGCGTAAAGTATAGCACGGGAGCTGCCATTTGGGAGCCTCTAATGGAGGCACTCATTGCACTTCCCTGCCCTATCAGTTTTATAGAGAAAGGGTGCGATCTAGACCGCGATCAGTACAGTGCTTTTGAGGATAGCTACCCTAAGGAGCTAGAGAGTGCCGAGGAGATTCTACTCTGTGGGCTAGCGGGGAATGTCTGTGTGCTTAATAGTTTAAAGGATCTAGTCCGCCATGGACTAGCGAGTAAGATCACAGTGCTCACGGATGCCTCCCCTAGCCTCGACGATGGCACAGCCCTCAATGAGATCATAAGAGAGACCAAAGTAAAATCTGTAACATTAGAGAATCTAGATAAATAATATGAGTTGGTTTGACTGCAAAATAACATACGAAAAGGAGATTAATCAATCGGGAAAGATGCGCAAGGTAAGTGAATCTTACCTGGTAGATGCAGAGTCCTTTACAGAGGCAGAGACCCGTATCTCTGAGGAGATGCACAGCCGAGGAAGCTACATTGTAGACAGCGTCCGTAAGGTACGCCTGTACGAGCTTTTCCTTGATGATAAGAGCGAGCGATATTACAAGAGCAAGGTGGGCTTCATCACCCTCGACGAAAAGGCAGGGGTGGAGAAGCGGAAGTTTGTGCAGATAATCGTACAAGCCGATGACCTCGATGAGGCACTTGAGAACCTCCACAAAGGGATGAAGGATACGCTCGGAGACTACGAGGTGGCAAGTATCACAGAGACCACCTACATGGACGTATTTAAGTACCAAATAAATACTGGGGAGGAAGCAAAGTGAGTATCAAAGAGCGGCTAGAGGCACTCCGACGAGAGCTCCCAGAGGGTACAAAGCTCATTGCGGTATCTAAGTACCACACCGAGGCAGAGGTGATGGAAGCATACGATGCGGGTCAACGACTTTTTGGTGAGAACCGTGTTCAGGAGCTACTCCCTAAGGAAGAGCACTTACCCAAGGATATAGAGTGGCACCTCATCGGTACGCTACAGAGGAATAAGGTGAAGTACGTGGTGCCCTTTGTCTCTATGATACACAGCATCGATAGCCTTCGACTACTACAGGAGGTGGAGAAGCAGTGTGTGAGACTAGGGCGTGAGACGTTGCCAGTACTTCTACAGATACACATCTCAGGTGAAGAGACTAAGCACGGCTTTACCGAGGATGAGCTCCAAGAGATCCTCCAGAGTGGTGAGATAGAGGAGCTTAAGCATGCCCAGATTTGTGGGCTGATGGGTATGGCCGCCCTCACCGATGATATGAGTGTCGTGGAGGGGCAGTTCGCACACCTACAGGAGTTATTCCAATCCCTCAAGGAGGGAGCATTCAAGGGGAGTCCATACTTCTCTGAGCTCTCTATGGGGATGACTCACGACTACCCTTTGGCTCTGAAGCACGGAGCCACCTACATCAGAGTAGGAAGTGGTATTTTTAGTTAAATCAAAGGAAATAAGTGGCTTGTATCATTTATTTACCTACTTTTGTGTAAGAATGTAAAGGGGAAGCACCCCGCTAGGTAATGACTAATTCTATAGAGATAAAGGGCCTATGAAGGAGCAAGATTATGACTCAGAGAAAGACCTCGACTTAGAGGACTACGAGGATGATGACGAGCTCGATTGGTACGATGAAGAGCTACTGGACTATGTTCGGGAAGAGACTAAGGATATGGAGCGTATCAATGACCTCCTAGACCAAGACCTCCTATATCTCTTTGAGCTATGGGATGAGTACACCGAGGGCATTGAGGGTGATGAGGAAGAGGTGGAGATAGATATCGACGACCTCTATCAATTCGTACAAAAGACCGCTGCTGAAGATGAGCAGGACATAGATATCAGTCAGGAGGACTTGGTACTGCTGCTACAGCTACAGCAAGAATTTGATGAATCATTGGGGGAAGAGGATTAACCATTTAACAGAAGAGAATTATGACAAAGTTTCAATCTATTTTAGGCGTAACTACAGTATCATTAGGTCTGCTATTGAGCGGATGCGGGGCATCTAATTCAGTAAAGGGGCTCGGCATTGGTGCTGCCGCTGGTGCAGCTATCGGAGCAGGTATCGGCAAGGTAGCTGGCAATACAGCTATGGGTGCCGCAATAGGTACTGCTCTTGGTGGTGCCGCGGGTGGTATCATCGGCAATCAGATGGATAAGCAAGCCAAGGAGCTAGAGCAACAGATACCAGAGGCCACTGTGGAGACGGTGAATAACGGTGAAGCGATCCGTGTTACCTTTGATAGTGGCATCCTATTCGCTACTAGCTCTAGCACCCTCAACCAAGCATCTCGTGACGCTCTCCGCAAGTTTGCCGAGAATATGAATGCCAATCCTGATACCGATATCAAGATTATTGGCCACACCGATGCCACTGGTAGGTATGAGTACAATATGAAGCTCTCCAAGGAGCGTGCGATGAGTGTTCGCAACTTCCTACGTGGCTACAATGTAGATGTCGCTCGTATGACTAGCGAAGGGGTAGGACCAGACCAACCTGTAGTGGACAACTCAACCCCAGAGAATAGAGCTAAGAACCGTCGAGTAGAGATATTCATTCTGCCTAATGCCAAGATGATCAAGGAGGCAAAAGAGGCAGCCGGTAAGTAATTATCTGAAGAGATAATATATAAGGGGTAGACGAAGTGTCGTCTACCCCTTTTTGCATCTATTACGGTAGAAATGGGTACCTTTACATAGTATATAAGAATAGGTTTAATGAGTTCGTATGGCAGATAGAGCAATTCACCCACTTCAAGAAATAATTACCAAGTATATTGCAGATAATAAGATTGGAGAAAAGACTATCTCCAGGAGTTTCAACCTTACAGCTCTCCCTAGCTATGCAATTCCTTTGCCTAATGATAAATCCGTAGTGTCTTTTATTCTTTCAATTACACTGACTGGTTATTCTAGTGCTGAGCTGGGTGAAAGAATGGTAGCCGCCACCGTCAATTTCACCAACAAAACCATCCAATTTGAGGACCTTCCTAAGAACCTATTTGGATTCGACCAAAAGACAATAATAATGTCTATCCTACGGGTGCTCTATTTTATGATCCCCTCAGAGCAAGGCACCTACCACGACTCTCCATTACTTAAAAATAAGAAGTCACCCATATCTCAAGGTCTGCACATTCCACTAACAGAGAGCTACCAAATCGATGAACTGACGATGGATCTAGTCTGCACCCGTAAGAGATCGGATACAATAAGCTACAAAAAGATAGATATAGATAACGGCAAAGTAAAGACTACTGTTCACGACTCTATTCAACTACAGCAGCAGGATTTTGAGGTCGATATCCCAGCCCACTTAATTACAGCCACCTGCACCTGCACGGAATGTAAGTCTTATGAGGAGTGGTCCCCCTGCAGGCATATTGAAGTAGCATTGACCAGCATCAAGGAGACCCTTCCAAAGCTCTTCTTCAATCCAGACTACGGAAGAGACCAACTCATTGCCGACCTACAAGCCAAGCTTCCTGAGGAGGATCCACTCCGCACTGAGGGGCAACTTGCCTACGACCAGGATGGGCATTATATGCTGATCCAACCCGATGACCTTTGCATCTCAGACCCCGCAGATACCCTAAAGGCACTGGGTCTCAACTTTAAGAGTACCACACCCAAAGCAGACCCTGAGCTCTCTCGAAAGTTGGCACAGAATAGGTTTCAACTATTCTTCTATATCTCTCCTATCTCATATCGCTTTAATAGCAATATCAATCGATGCTGGCTACCCCTACCAGCTCGTGGAAAACTAGCGGCATCGGGTAAGCTCAATCTCAACTTCGTCACCCTCCAAAATATTGAGAAGCTCACCCTCCAGCTCTCCAACCTCACCGACGAGGAGGCACTTCACGCCACTTCCTACCTACAGCTTAGCAATACGATAGACGAGCGCTCGTGGGAATACAAGCCCTCCGTAGAGTCTGTGGCTACCATACATCAACTCAGGGGTATCCTAAAACAACACCCCCTCTATCTATACATTGACAAGTTCGATATTCAGAAATTCGAACAAAAGGGGCTTGAGCGACTTACTCAGCTGGAGCTTCACGACGAACTAGCAGAGGTTCGCCTTGACCTTATCCAGACCGACTTTAATCAGCAATTGATAAAGCTTCGCACCACCCTACATGCAGGCGACCAAGAGATTGAGATCAATCCCGACACTATGATGATCCACCAAGCTTTTGTGATCGTTGACTACAAGGAGGTCTACATCTTCAGGTCGGCAGGGGACTATCAGATGCTCAACTACTACCTACAGGTACTCAATAGAGAGAAGCCGATGATCCTCTACCAACCAAAGGATCTACCAAAGCTCTACGATACAGTCATCAAACCCCTCGGCAAGCTCTTTGAAATCAATTCAGAAGTACATAATAAGCAACAACTGCAAGCAGAGCAAGCCACAGCTCAACTCTTTCTCACCGATACCGACGAGGGGACTATCCGCCTCACCCCAGCAATACAGTACGGTGAAGACTCAATACCTCTAACTGATAGAGCCCCTCTCTACGACCGTGAGACCAATACACTACTAGAGCGTGATGCCGACTTCGAGAACCAGTACCTAGAGTACCTCCGCAGTCTGCATCCCTCTTTCGATGACGCAGCTATCGAATTCACCCTTACAGGAGAGCAACTGATGGAGGATAACTGGCTCCTCAATTCTAGCGAAAAGCTACGCAATAAAGGGGTACAGATTTATGGCTCTGAGAGTCTAAAGAACTTCCGCTACAACCTCCATACCCCCACCATCTCCATCTCCACTTCGAGTGGGATAGATTGGTTTGACCTCAAGATCAATATCAAGTTTGGAAAACAGACAGCCTCGCTACAAGAGGTACGGAAGAGTGTGATGAATAAGAGCCAATACATACAGCTCTCCGATGGTACCGTCGGAATCCTCCCTGAGGAGTGGCTAGAACGGTATGCCCGATACTTCCAAGTTGGCCGACTACGCAAAGACAAGTTAGAGATCTCCAATTACCAATTCAATATTATTGATCAGCTCTACGACGACCTCCCCAAACGACCCAAATACATAGAGGAGATGATGGAGCGCCGTCGCCGACTTCAAAACCTCACCAAGCTCACTCCCCACCCGATCCCCAAAGGAATCAATGCAGAGCTGAGAAGCTATCAGCAGAGTGGCTTTGATTGGCTACTATTCCTCAACCAAAACCAACTAGGGGGATGCCTTGCCGACGATATGGGACTAGGAAAAACCCTACAAGTGATCACCCTACTCCAGCACCTCAAGGAGCAAAGTGGCAAAAAGCCACTACCCCCACACCTCATCGTGCTACCCACCTCACTGCTATTCAATTGGCAGAAAGAGCTAGATAAGTTTGCCCCCTCCCTCACCTATCTAGTCTACCGAGGAGGCGATAGAGCCTCCCTAAGAGAGCTATTCTCGCAGTACGACATCATCCTCTCCACCTATGGAGTGGTCTCCAACGACATTGAGGAGCTCTCTCAAATCACCTTTGAATATGCTATACTCGACGAAAGCCAAGCGATTAAGAATCCACTCTCCAAGCGGTACAAGGCAGTGCGTCTTCTTCAAGCGAACCACCGCCTTGCCCTCACAGGTACTCCGATTGAAAACAATACCTTCGACCTCTACGCCCAGATGAACTTCCTCAATCCAGGTATCTTTGGTAGTATGGACCATTTCCGCCAAAACTTTGCCAATGCGATTGATAAGCAACGCGATGAGCGAAGCACTCATCTACTTCGGGATATGACACAGCCCTTCCTCCTTCGTAGGACAAAGAAGCAAGTAGCTACCGAACTGCCCGATAAGACAGAGACAGTCCTCTATTGCGAGATGAAGGAGGAGCAGCGAAAGGTTTACGACAGTCACAAGGAGCACTTCCGCGAGCAGCTCCTTAGCGAAATGGAGAACTCTAGCGAAGGAGAAGCACAGATGATGGTACTTCAAGCCCTCACCAAGCTGCGACAGATCTGCAACTCCCCCGCCCTTATCTCCACAGAGAGCGAGGACTACGGCACACAGTCGATCAAACTAGATATATTGATGCGTAACCTCCGTGAAATCGAGTCGGAGCACAAAGCCCTCGTCTTCTCACAATTCACCTCCATGCTCGCCCTCGTAAAGAAGCGACTAGAGCTAGAGGGCATCCCCTACGTTTACCTCGATGGCTCCACTACCAATCGAGAGGCGGTGGTCCAGCAGTTTCAAGAGGATGATGAGATACGGGTCTTTCTCATTTCCCTCAAGGCCGGTGGCACAGGGCTCAACCTCACCGCTGCCGACTACGTCTTTCTCATCGACCCTTGGTGGAACCCCGCAGTCGAAAACCAAGCCATCGACCGAAGCTACCGTATAGGTCAAGAGAAGCACGTCAATGCCTATCGCTTAGTCTGCAAAGAGACCATCGAGGAGAAGATCCTACAGCTACAAGAGAGCAAACGCTCACTCTCCGAAGATATTATCCAAACCGATAAAATCCAAAAGAGCTTCTCCCGCGACGACATCGCCGACCTCTTCAAGTAACCTGAATAAGTACAGACCCACGAAGAGAGAAAGAGTTGCGACTTTCGACTAACTACGAATAAAGGCGGATAACCCATAGGTTACCCGCCTTTATTCATGTCAATAGCAATCTATTGAACCACCCAATTAAAGGGTTGAGATAGGTGCAATAGGTGCATCGCTATGTCTCTGGAAGTGATCCCTTGGATGCTCACATGCAGGGCACTTAGCTGGTGCTTTAAGTCCCTTCATAAGGAAACCACACTTACGGCACTGCCATACCACTTCCTTATCGCTCTCAAACATCTTATCCTCGCGGATACGCTTAGCAAACTCACTGTACACTCTAGAGTGCTCGCCCTCTGCAACAGCAATAGCTCTATAAGCAGCAGCAATAACTGGGAAGCCCTCCTTCTCTGCAGTCTCAGCGAATCCAGGATATACGCTCTCCATCTCCTCATGCTCTAGCTTAGCGGAAGTCTCTAGATTTTCAAGAGTAGTACCAATAGTACCTGCTGGGAACTCTGCATTTACATTGACCATTCCACCCTCTAGAAACTTAAAGAATCTCTTAGCGTGTGCCTTCTCTTGGTCTGCAGTTTGCTCAAAGAAAGCTTGCACCTCTACGAAACCATCTTTCTTCGCCTGGCTTGCAAAGAAGCTGTAACGAGCGTGTGCTTGGCTCTCATTAGCAAAAGAAAAGATTAGGTTCTTCTCCGTCTGTGTACCCTTCAAACTTTTTGTTGCCATACTTTACCTTTTATTTATAATTAGTTATTTCTTTGGAGCACTTAGCCCCTCATTCGTTACAAAGCTAATCATAATTAGGGAAATAAACAAGCAATAAAAGCATAAAAGTACCTACAAGTAGGTATATGCTCGTAAGAAGCTCGACAAAATAAGAAAAGCTTCCTTGTAAAACTACAAAGAAGCTTTTAGACAAAAGAGCGGAAAACGGGACTCGAACCCGCGACCCCAACCTTGGCAAGGTTGTGCTCTACCAACTGAGCTATTTCCGCAGATGTTTTGCAATGTTAGGAGCATTTCTCCTCTTTTGCTTTGCAAAGGTACGACAATTATTTCAAACCACCAAACATCTAGCCAAGAAAAATAGTTTTGCTCATCCAGTATGGGCTCAAGTGCTTCAATCCCTATAGACTAAAGCGGTAGCAAGTGCCAAGATCCCCTCCTGACGTCCTGTGAACCCCATCTGCTCATTAGTCGTTGCTTTGATAGATACCTGATCAACGTCTACTGAGAGCAGCTGTGCAATTACCTCCTGCATTGCGGGCACATACGGATTTATCTTGGGCTGCTCGGCCACAATCGTGGCATCAATATTCCCCACCTTATAACCTTTTTGGAGCACAAGCCTCGCCACCTCCTTCAGCAGCTGTTTCGAATCAGCCCCCTTGTATTTAGGGTCATTATCGGGAAAGTGATAGCCGATATCCCTCAGTGCCAAAGCACCAAGCAATGCATCACTAATCGCATGCAGTAGCACGTCGGCATCGGAGTGCCCCTTCAGCCCCAAAGGGTATTCGATCTTCACCCCTCCAAGCCATAGCTCTCGTCCCGACTCAAAACGATGGACATCATACCCTTGCCCTACTCTAAATGGTACCATAGAACTAAAAATTAACTCCCACACCCAGTCTGAATGTATTATTAAGAGGTGAATTAGTCTGAGTAGCTAGGAAATAGGAAAGGTCCACCTTTGCCCACTCATAAATAAATCCTAACCCCAAAGTAAAACCACTATTAGTTCCCTTGGTAGGGTGCTGGTAATGATAGCCAGAGCGAACAAAGAAGCGGCTGTCATAGGTATATTCTGCACCCACCAACCACATTACCTCTTTGAACTCCTCCGAGGCGCCACCAGTAGCATCACCAAATGAGCTCCCCATAGCTCGCCACATATTCATCTTATTGTAGGCGTCAGGAGCTTTCCGATCACTAGGATTGAAGGTAGGAGCTAATAATTTATTGGCCTCCAGATGTAGCCCTACCTGATGCTGTGGTGCGACATCGAGATCGAGCCCAACCCCCACTCTCATCTTGGCGGGAGCGAAAAGAGAAGAGCGACCACCATCATAGCTCATCTTACCACCCACATTATTGAGGGCCACAGCAGCTCTAAGTGCCCCCTTCATATCATTTGAGAACGTAAGACCTGTCTGATAGGTAGCCGAAATATCTACGAGGAAGTTATTGATCAACCCTTTGACCTCGCCCACTGAGTAGTTATAGTCACTCCTCAAATAACGCATAGAAGCCCCCAATGCCCAGTGCTGATTAAGGGCAATTGAGTAACCTAGATCCACAGCCAATTCGTATGGGACAATAGTCGTCGGGATCATCAATTCACGCTGAAAAGCCATCGCCTCTCCGATATGAAAATATCTGAGAGAGGCCGACACCGCATGATTGATCTCGCCTGTATTTCCCCAAGAGTAATACCCAGTGAGGGTGGAAAGATTGATATCCTTAGCCACCTCAGAGAGCCAAGGGGTATATACAAATGAGACGCCCCACTCCTTATCTATATAGGCAAGCTTAGAGATATTGTGATATATAGAGTGCGCATCGGCTGTTGTCGTCAGCCCCACCTCTCCCATTCCGGCACTCCTGGCATCTGGAGTAATCGATAAGATAGGTGCTCCAGTTAGCACAGGGCTATAGGTCTTGGCACTTCCAGTTTCTTGAGCACTGGCATTATTTCCCCACACCCATAATAGTAGGGCGGTACTCACCAGTAGACTTTTGCCCCAAATCAGTAATTGTCTCATACTCACTTAATCCTTAAGAATACCAATTCTTCATTTTGCTCATTACAAATAAATAGACCCTGCTCTCGCTCCATCTCCCACACCTGCTCCATAGCTGGTATAGCCACTAGATCGCCTATCTTGAGGAGGTAGTACCGACTGAGCTCAGTGATGACGGCCTCTATCAAAGTCCTCTCAGGGAGCATCAATTGATGCGCCTCCTCGAGGTGATCAGTAGTTAGCATCTTCACACCTTTCATAGAGTGCCGGCTCATCTCGTCATACGTTAGCCATTCACTCCACCGAAAGAGGGAGCAATCGAAATCCTCCTTCATACTCTCAGGCAAGCTACTATCCAATTCCTTGGCTCTCAGAGAAACCCCCACCGACAGATTTTCGTAATATCTACTGGCAAAGGCTGGGTCTATGCACTTAGCTACCTTGCTGATACGGACAAGCCACATAGCCTTGGCTTCCACTCCTCGCATCCAATCGGGTTGGAAAAAATCCTTACCCGAATTACTCAATACATTGTCGGGTCGTGCCACAAAGTGCCTTATCTCCGCAGCTCCAAACACCCACGAGCTAAAGAGTTTCATAACCCACTAATAGCCTCATCAATTCTATGAAACATCACAGCAAGATGGGAGTAAATAGAGGTATTCTGCACCACCACATGGTCTGGCACCATAATTCTAAATGGGGTAAAATTCCAAATAGCACTGATACCACACTCCACCAATTTATCGGTCACCTCCTGGGCGACATCCACTGGCACGGTCAATATCCCTATGGATACCTCCTTATCTCGCCGCTCCTTAAGCTCCGATAAGTGATAAACAGGCGACCCACCTATCACCTCACCTACCACTTCATCTCGGATATCAAAGCCCCCCACAATATCCATACCAAACTGAGAGAGCCCTCTATCGTGCATCAAGGCGGCACCTAGATTGCCCACTCCAAATATATAAGCTTTGTGCGATAGATTGAAGCCCAAGAAGCTCTCCAGTACCTCCACCATCTCAGCCACATCATATCCCACACGCGTTTTTCCCACGATCGAAACATAGGAGAGGTCTTTAGCCACGAGTGCCGAATCCACCCCTGTACTCTTGGCAATATGAGTAGAAGAAACCACCTTCTCACCTTGAGCCTCTAATAGTTTGACATACGCTAAGTACCAAGGGAGTCGCCTCAATGCTGGCTCTGGCACAATACTACCACCACTTATTTTTCTCTTCATATACTAATATATTCTCTGTACGTATTGCAAACTTATAAATAAATTTTGAGATTAATACCCCAGCCGACCTAAAAGCTCCCTTCTTGGCTCATCCTAAGATGGCTATAGATAGGATAAAGGTGCTATTTTTACGCCTAATACAAGGTCGGGAAATGGAACGTTGCAACAAGATATTTACTTTAATATAATCAGATAAAATCCTTCTTGCATCTAAGCAATCGGCGAGTTGCAACTAAGCATTTGCCGAGTTGCAAGAAAGCTTTTGCTTAGTTGCATCTCGCCGATCGCTTAGTTGCATCTCGGCAAACGATTCCGTATGACATTGAATTTCAGCTGGTTATAAAATGGGGTTTCACAGCACTCTTTTAGTTAGTTTTTCCGCCTTATTTAGCCATTTGAAACTCTGGGTGAATGGGGATTCCCACGATTGACATCTCTAATGCATACCTCTCGCTTTTGATGCCACACATTTTAGATATTAACTAAAAAGAGGTACCTTTGAGGAATACTAAATAAGAGAGGACTGGTATAATATATATATGAATAAATACAGCGACAAAGTAGGAGAAGCCAAGCGCCGGCTTGGGATTGTGGGGCACTCGGCAGGGCTCACTCGTGCGATAGAAGTGGCCTTGCTCATTGCCCCTACCGATGTAAGCGTCTTGGTTACTGGAGAGAGTGGCGTGGGAAAGGAAGCTTTCCCGCAACTCATACATCAAAATAGCATTCGCAAGCATGGCCCATATGTAGCGGTCAACTGCGGTGCTATCCCTGAGGGTACGATTGATTCCGAGCTATTTGGTCACAAGAAGGGATCCTTTACCGATGCCGTCACCGAGCGTCGAGGCTACTTTGAGGTGGCTAATGGAGGGACTATCTTTTTGGACGAAGTAGGTGAGCTCCCTTTGGCCACTCAGGCAAGACTATTGCGCGTGCTGGAGTCGGGAGAATTTATGAAGGTAGGCTCTTCGGAAGTTCAGCGTACCGACATCCGAGTGGTTGCTGCCACTAATGTAGACCTAGCAGAAGCCGTAAAACGTGGTCGATTTAGGCAAGACCTCCTCTATCGTCTCAATACGGTCACGATAGAGTTGCCACCGCTAAGGGAGCGGGGCGATGACATCTCTCTACTCTTCCGAAAGTTTGCTGGCGACTTTGGAGATAAATACCAGATGCCACCTATCCGCCTTAGTGAGGATGGGAGGGAGCTACTAGAGACCTACTCATGGCCTGGCAATATTCGTGAATTGCGCAATCTTGTGGAGCGACTAAGTGTTTTGGTGGAGGATAGAGTGGTGACCTCCGAAGTGCTGCTGGCACACCTACCTACCAATGCGCTTGTACGCCACCCAGCCATCATCTCTGATTACTATAGGGGAGGAGACGCTCCACACCAGCCAAATGGTCAAAACTTCGACAATAGATCCGGAGGGGATACACTTGAAAATAATGCCACTCTAGGAGCGCTCTATACGATGCTGCGAGATGTGCAGGGCAATGTAGGGGAATTGACTCAGCTCCTCTACAGACTGCTACAAAGCCAGCACATGGCTACCCAGCCTATCCAAAGTCTAGCTGCTCCAGCTCACAACCCCATTACCGACCTAGGGATACAGGAGGAGGAGAGCGAGCTAACTCATGCGGAGGACTTCCACGACCTGCTAGAAGATGGCAAAGTAATAACGCTCAAGGAGATGGAGGAGAGGTACATCGACTATGTACTGAAGAAGAATCACGGTGCTAGGCGACAAACAGCCGAAGACCTGGATATATCAGAGCGAACGTTATACCGTAAACTAAATAGAGAGGGCTAAAATAATGAAGAGCAGTATTCACTTTATAGGAGTAGGCACCATCTTGGCAATCATATTGGCAGGGTGCAAGGTTTCATATAGTCTTAATGGAGCCAGTATCGACTACACCAAGGTAAAGACCATCCATATTTCTGACTTCCAAAACTTGGCCCCCATCGTCTACCCTCCTTTGGCGCAAAAACTTTCTGAGGATCTTAAGGATAGGTTTCAAAAGCAGACAAGGCTTTCGCAAACCAATCAGATAGGCGACCTCAATATAGAAGGGGAGATCGTAGGATATGACCTTACGGCAGAAGCGGTTCAGGCCGATGCCTATGCTGCTAAGACCAAACTGACGATGAGGGTGAATATCAGATATACCAACACAGTCAATGAGGAGGAGAGTTTTGAGCGAGAATTCACCTCTTTTACCGTCTTTGATAGCTCGCAGATGTTTAATAACGTGCAAGACCAATTGATAGAGGACCTCACGAAGGATATTATCAATCAGATCTTTAATGCCACCGTGGAGAATTGGTAAATTGATGCCCAATAGATATGACCAAAGACGAGCTTAAATCAATCATCGAGCAACCGCATACCGCCGATAAACACCACCTACCAGAGCTACTGGAGCTGAGCAGGCAATACCCCTACTCGGCACCACTGCAGACACTGATACTGCTGCTCCTACACAAGGTGAACGACCTGAGGTATGCCAGCGAGCTCCACGAAAGAGCACTAGCACTACCAAATCTTCGAAGGCTCTATACCCAGCTCAATGCCAACCCTACTACTCTTATTCAAAACGATAAAACCCCTTCAAGCGAAAGCAAAGACAGCAGCTTCGGACTCATTGATGCCTTTTTGGAGCAGCACCCAGAAGATAGCTCGGACATAGAGGAGCTACTCGATGCCACCCCTGCTACGCCACCAGCAACGCAGACCGTAGTTGAGCAACAAAATACAGAGGAAATAATATCGGAGTTCCTAGACCTGGGCGAGAAAGCAGAGGTGATAGGAGTAACACCCGACACTCCACAAACCTCCGAGCAATCTAATTTCCCAGCAAAAAGTACTTCCGCAGACCACCCTATCGAAACAGAGGAAGAACTATTCACCGAAACCCTAGCTCGTATGTACATTCGACAGGGAAAGTACCAACGAGCCGAACGCATATTAACACAAATAAATTTGGAATTTCCCAAAAAAAGTGGTTACTTTGCCGAACAATTAAACTTTCTCAAGAAATTAATTGAAAACAATTCGGAAAATAGGTAGCAAAAGCCATAAAGGGATGCTCAATTATAGGCACGCACCTCGGATATCCGAAGTATATAGAACAGCATAAAAGTATAGAAAAAAGAGCGTATGTATGTATTTCTTTCAATACTAATCGTATTGGCTTCCATAGCGATTGTCTTCGTCATCACCATCCAAAACTCTAAAGGTGGTGGACTAGCTTCAGGTTTTGCAGCAAGCAACAACGTTATGGGAGTGAGGAGGACCACCGACCTGATAGAGAAGATCACTTGGGGACTAGCAATTGCTATAGCCGTACTCGCAATTATTTCTGTGAAGTGGGCACCACGCAGCACAAGCACCCAATCAGAGAGTGTGATCTCTGACTACGTTGACCAGGCTACCCTGCCAGTAGCACCAGAGGCAGCAACACCATTTGGCGACACGCCTGCCGCTACCGAGGCTCCTGCAGAGCAAACTCCCTCTGAACCAGTGACTGAGTAACAGAGCTAAGAGGCTGAAAGAGATCGTTTTTGTAGACTCAATAGTTGAAAAACTTGGTAGTCTCGTCTTTTTTTGGTTACTTTGCCAATCGTAAGTATAATATATAAGCATTTATAAATAAGAGATGTCACGAATTTGTCAAATCACAGGCAAGAAGGTTATTACAGGTAATAACGTTTCTCACTCTCTAAGAAGAACTAAGAGGACGTTTAAGCCAAACCTTTTTGATAGAAACTTTTACTGGCCTGAGCAAGATTGCTGGATCAGAATCCGTGTGTCTGCAGCAGGGCTACGCCTTATCAATAAGATCGGCCTCAATGCAGCACTTGAGAGGGCTAACGCACAAGGACACCTGAAGGAGATAATTGTCCTGGACAAGTAACTAACAAACACAGCGTATAAAGCAAGGAAGATATGTCTAAGAAAGGTAAAGGCGATCGTGTACAAGTAATACTAGAGTGCACAGAGCATAAGGAGAGCGGTTTGCCAGGGACTTCAAGGTATGTTACCACCAAAAACAAGAAGAATACCACTGGTAGATTGGAGCTGAAGAAGTACAATCCTATCCTCAAACGTATGACAATACATAAGGAGATTAAGTGATAGGTCTACGCAAGGAATAGATTAACGTATAAAATAGAAGGAGCAAGCTATGGCAAAGAAAGCGATGTCGAAGCTGCAGAAAGGCGATGGACGTACTTTCTCAAAGGTTATCAAGATGGTGAAGTCACCTAAGACTGGGGCGTACATTTTCAAGGAGGAGATGGTGCCTAACGAGATGGTTAAGGAGTACGTGAAGAAGTAATCTATCTGCTTTCGACACAAAAATAACATTAGAGGGGGCTGACAATCATAAGGGAAAATAAAAGCGACACTGGTGAGATCAATTATTTCTCACTTCGCTGGATATAGGTAAGAGCTTAAAAGGACTTGATGCAACCTTTTAAGCTTTTTACTTTTATGCAATAATCAAGAGTGGCAAGTAATTAGTAGATGGAGTGGTTACCAATTTCTAAAAAGGAAGTAGAGCAAAGAGGATGGAGCGAGCTGGACGTCATCATCATGAGTGGTGATGCCTACGTGGATCATCCCTCTTTTGCCAATGCCGTTATTGGTAGGGTACTCGAAAGTGCAGGCTACAGGGTGGCCATCGTGCCACAACCCAATTGGCGTGACGACCTTAGGGACTTCAAGAAGCTCGGTAAGCCCAGACTATTCTTTGGTGTATCTCCAGGAAATATGGACTCCATGGTCAATCATTATACCGCTGCCAAAAGACGCAGGTCAGATGATGCCTATACTCCCGATGAGCGCTCCGATATGCGTCCCGACTATCCTAGCTTGGTTTATACCCGTATACTGAGGGACCTATACCCCGATACGCCTATCCTATTGGGCGGCATCGAAGCATCACTTAGGAGGCTTACCCACTACGACTATTGGCAGGATAAGCTACTGCCAGGAATGCCCTATATGAGTGATGCCGACCTAGTACTCTATGGGCTGGGAGAAAAGTCGGTGCTAGAGATTGCCTCACTACTTGATAAGGGTGCATCGCTAGACAATATCAAACAACTTCCCCAAGTAGCCTACACCATACCTGCTGCCCAGTTCACTCCAAAGGAAGATGATATCAAGCTACACAGCCACGAGGAGTGCCTTAAGAGCAAGATGGCGTATGCCAAGAACTTTCGCCACATTGAGGAGCAGAGCAACTCGCTCAATGCTCATAGGCTTTATCAAGAGATCGGAGAGGAGGTCATCGTAGTCAATCCACCCTACCCTCTCCCCACCACGGCAGAGGTCGATAGCTATTACGCACTCCCTTACACCCGACTTCCACACCCTCGATACAGGGGCAAGACTATACGTGCTTACGAGATGATTCGACACTCTATCAATATGCACCGCGGCTGCTTCGGAGGTTGCGCTTTCTGCACCATCTCAGCACACCAAGGGAAGTTTATCGTCTCCAGAAGCCAAGAATCTATTGTAGAAGAGGCAAAGAAGGTGACGAAAATGCCTGACTTTAAAGGATACATTAGCGACCTTGGTGGACCAAGCGCCAATATGTATCAGATGCATGGAAAGAATATGAATGTCTGCCAAAAGTGCCTACGTCCTTCCTGCCTCTACCCCAAGATATGCCCCAATCTCAATGCCGACCACCGACCTCTACTCAATGTATATAAGGCAGTAGACGCCCTCCCTGGCATTAAGAAAAGCTTTATCGGAAGTGGTGTAAGGTACGATATGCTCGTGCACGACTACAAGTCGCCCGACCTTAAGGAGGCGGCAAGGCAGTATACCGAAGAATTGATCCAAAATCACGTTTCGGGAAGGCTCAAAATAGCACCTGAGCACACCTCCACTAAAGTATTAGATATCATCAGGAAACCCTCCTTTGACACCTTCTACAAGTTCAAAAACATCTTCGACCAAATCAATAGTAAGTACCAGTTAAAGCAACAGCTTGTCCCCTACTTCATCAGTAGCCACCCAGGTTGCACTGAAGCCGATATGGCAGAGTTAGCGGTCATCACCAAGTCACTCAACTTCCATCTAGAGCAAGTGCAAGACTTCACCCCTACTCCAATGACCGTTGCCACCGTCATCTACTATAGCGGTATACACCCCTACACGCTCCAAGAGATCCCTGTAGCAAGAGGAAAGAAAGCCAAGGAGACCCAGAGGCAATATTTCTTTTGGTATCAAAGAGAGAAGCGAAATGCTATCATCAACTCCCTTAAGAAGATAGGGCGAAACGACCTCATAAAGAGTCTATTTGGCGATCAAGAAATACCCAAGGGTAATAGAGTGTCCACTCGAAAAGGACAGCCTAAGAAGAGAGGACGACGGCCATAAAGCACCTCAATGATTATATGTTGCAAAATGATACCTCTCTCAAGTTAATCATTTATAAACGTCAAAGCATACCTCGCGGGGTATGCTTTCTTATTGTTAAATAACCGCTTAGAGCGGTTGTAGATGTTCCATTTATTCCTTTAATTTGCAACTAGTCAAGTAATAAATAATAGCATAGAATACAATGAAAAAAGGATTAATGATTGCTGGAATAGCACTGAGTTGCTCCTTGATAGGAGCAATGGGAGGGGCGGCCGTTTACTCTAATAGCCTAAAGAGTGGAGACGCAACGTACGAAGCGAGGACGTCAGAAGCAGGTGGGGTATTCAAACAACCCAAGATGACCCCCGCACTTTTTTCATCTTCCAGTGGAGCCCCCGACTTTGTAGAGGCCGCTGAGAAAAGTATCAATGGAGTGGTCAATATTCGTAGTGAAGCAACCGTAAGCCGGAGACAATCCTCAAGGTTTTTCGATCCATTTGAGTTTTTCTTTGGCATCCCTGGAGGACAAGGCGAAAGCGGTGAAGCTCCTACCCAAGTGGCATTTGGCTCGGGTGTAATTATCAGTACCGACGGATATATCATTACCAATAACCACGTAGTAGCAGGTGCTTCCAAGCTCACGGTAAGCACCAATGACAATAAGGAGTACGAAGCAAAAATCATCGGTACCGATCCCGCTACCGACCTCGCACTCCTCAAGATTGATGCCACCAACCTCTACCCAATACCATTCGGTGATAGCGAAGCCGTAAGAGTGGGAGAGTGGGTACTTGCTATCGGCAATCCATTCAACCTACAGAGTACCGTCACCGCAGGTATAGTAAGTGCCAAGGGGCGTGAGGCTGTGCAACAAGGCGACCTCCGAATCTCCTCATTTATTCAGCACGATGCAGCTGTCAACCCAGGGAATTCAGGTGGTGCTCTAGTCAACACCAAGGGAGAGCTCATAGGTATTAATACCATGATCTACTCACAGACAGGTAACTACGCAGGCTACTCATTTGCTGTACCAATGAGCATCGCCAGCAAGATCGTCACCGACCTCAAGAAGTATGGCGTAGTACAAAGAGCTCAGCTAGGAGTGATGGGAGGTAATATCAATAGTCAATTAAGTAAAGAGTACGATCTTAAGGTCACCGAAGGTGCCTTTATAGCCGATTTCGCTGGCACAAGTGCTGCCAAGCAAGCAGGTCTGAAAGTAGGCGATGTTATCACCTCCCTTAATGGCGTAAAGATACGCAGTATGGCAGAGCTTCAAGAGCAGGTAAGCAAGTACAACCCTGGAGATGAGGTCAAAATAACCGTTGATCGTAAAGGCACGTCACATACCTTCAAGGTAGTACTAAAGAATAGCGAAGGGACCACCAGCATCGTAGAGCAAAGCTCTTTTAGCTCACTCGGTGCCTCCTTCAAAGCATTGGACGAGAAGACCGCCAGCAAGCTAGGCATCAGTAATGGAGTGATTGTGACAGGGGTAGACCGCCAGGGCAAGTTTGCCGAAGCAGGCATTCCCAAAGGCTTCATTATCCTAGAAGTCAATAACCAACCTATTCGCTCAGAAAAAGAAGTGGAGAGCATCACCCAATCCATCCTTAATAGAGGCGAGGACAAAGTCCTATTCATCAAAGGGATGCTCCCCAACGGTAGGATAAGATATATTGCAGTAGAGCTATAAAATAAAACTTGTGATCGAATAGTTTATTGTTTTTGTGATTCTGAATAAGCCTCAGTGCTGTGTAAGCACTGAGGCTTATTATCTTATCTCCACCTTTGAACTTTCAGAGTGAATCGGGGTCACCTAAGTTCTAAACCGAAGTGCAATTTTTGAGGTACTAGGGACTGCCTTTTTCACG
>NZ_HF988930.1:0-124 GCF_000435035.1 Porphyromonas sp. CAG:1061
TGAAGTGATACTGAAGCAAGAGGTCGAGGTAAGTGCCATTCTCAGCTCTGTTGCCCTGCTGGTACTGAGCGCTCCTTGCCCCTAGTTGCCACTGATAATTGCTTCGCCATGTCGCTTGCCCCGT
>NZ_HF988930.1:188-3577 GCF_000435035.1 Porphyromonas sp. CAG:1061
GGCGGTAGGCGAGCTCCAACTGCCCGAAGTAATGCTCCGTGCTGCCGAGTGCGGTAATGTCTCGTAGTATCTCCCGTGTCATCCACTCAAATTGGCTCGCTTGACTCTCGCGGTGGCGTGCCTCAAATGGTTCGTGGATGAGTGCCATCGTGGTGCTTTGTAGGGAGAGGGTGAGCCCCTTGTAGCTCTGTTTGATTTGCAACCCCCTTACCCAGTCCCAACGGCTACGAAGGGTGGTGAGGGCAGAGTAGTCGGAGGGGAATTGCTGGTACCTGAAGTAGCGATTCCAAAGACTATTGAGGCGGATATAACTGCCTTGCGAGGTATCGAATTGGTAGGTCACTTCGCTCTCGGAGCTGCGCTCTCGCTCCTCAAGTAGGTCGGGGGCATACCCCTTTTGGCGATGTAGGCGGTAGCTGAATAGCCAATTGGAGAGGCTCCACGGACGCCTCTTATCGGTTGAATTGAGCCAACGCATATCGGTGAGCTGTAGGTCCTCCTGTTGCCTAAAGGTGGCACCGATGCCGCCCCCATTGCGGAGGTCGCTATCAAAGGGATCGTAGAAGGGAGTAGACTTCTGTCGCTCTAGGGAGTAACGAATAGGGAACCTCAGTTGCCACCGCTTGGGCAGTAGCATACCCAGCTCTAGCTCGGTGCGAAGGAGGAAGGACTGCATATCCTGTAGCTCGTACTTGCGACTATCCGAGGTGATCGCGCCAAAGCCAGCAGTGCGATACTGCCCATCTAGATGAAGCGATGCTAGCTCTCCCAACTGCAATTGCATCGCCCCTTGGGCTGCCTTTCCACCCACGGCCCTTGCTCCTTTCACCGACATCTCATTGACCCACACCTCCGCAGAGAGTCGGCGGTCACTTTTATTCCGCACCCCGATTAGCACAGCCGTCACCTCACCCAGTGTGGGCTGCCCCTTCACCACCATGGTAGCCCCACGATGGACAGGGTCGGGCTGCACAAAGGGGATGTGGTCCTCGCCTCCTGCCAACTGTCGCTGGTGCTTGAGCTCGGTCAGCTCTGCCAAGGAGATTTGGACGAGGTTATTGGGTCGCCACACCTCAGACCTTATCAATTCCTCACCGAGTGCCGAATAATTGCCGATGGGAGTTGCCTCGAGTGGCAGGCGGTACTCGTAGTAATTGCGAGTAAAGTCGTGCCCCACCCTGATAAAAAGCTCCAACTCACCCCTAACAATCATCTGCTCCGACTCCAAGTGACTCCAAAGCTCCAACTGCTGATAGTGGCGAAGGTCGAGCGATTGCTCCTTGTATATGGCCACCGGCTGGCCAGGTGCCAGATACGCTATCTTCATCGCCAAAGCCTGCTCATCCTCAGCACGTAGTGCCCAGTCACTTGCCACCTCATCCCGCTCCACTTCGGGCGGAGAGAGGTAAGGGATTGGTGCCCTTTGGCTATCCTCCTCTAGCGAAAGGGTACTCACCTGCATCTCGGCACTACGCATATCACTCGGCTCGATGCTGCTCTGAAACTTACTCCACGAG
Organism: Porphyromonas sp. CAG:1061; assembly: GCF_000435035.1. Classification (NCBI taxonomy): domain Bacteria; kingdom Pseudomonadati; phylum Bacteroidota; class Bacteroidia; order Bacteroidales; family Porphyromonadaceae; genus Porphyromonas; species Porphyromonas sp. CAG:1061. The sequence continues at coordinate 1,706 of NZ_HF988930.1, forward strand.
ATAGAAACGATCCTAAACTGTGCTAGTCGGAGCTGTGTCTCTTTGCTAAAACGGGTGAGCGACAACCGAAGTGTCCGCACATCTTGTAGCGACACTCGTTGCCCTATCTGCTCCGAAGGGGCATGTAATGGGATTCGTAGCTTCACCCACCGCTCTCGCTCGCTCAGTCGCTTCTCTCCTACAATCTGCTCACCACTTAGTCCCTGACGAGTGATCGGTAGCTCATACCTCAGGTAGCCCTCCTCCTGCTCCTGAATCATATCCCTATTGAGGTCCTCGGTATCGGGGTCCCACGTCCGGGCACTCTCCACCCCTTGAATGACCCGAGGAGTGGAATTGCCCTCCATACCATTGATATAGCGATAACGCTCCAAGATCGGTGCCTCCACCTCGTCCCATTCATCGCCCAAGAAGAAGCGATAGTCGTCCTTTGCGGGGTCCTTTTCATCACGAAACAATTGATAGCGAGGGTGGCTCCGCTCCTCCTCCGAGGTCAGTCCATCCAGCCCCACATCTTGTTGATTGATCGGTACCTTTCCCGTAGTATCAAAGCCATAGAGCTGTGGCGGGGTGAGTGCCTTTCGCCCCCACTCCGTCTCTTGCTTTGTCTCACTTCCCTCGTAGTAGATACCTTGGTCGGGGAGAATCTCCTCCTTCATTCGCCCAAGATCCAGGTAGAGCATCCCCTCAGGGGCATCGGGGTCAAGGGTAAAGGGGTCGAGCATCCAGAGCTCCATGTAACTGTAGCGCCGATTCTCTAGGTCATTGGTTGAAAGGGGATAGCTGATACTGCCCCACATCTCTTGCGGTGCCGTGGGAGACTGAGGGTTGTAGGGACCACGCTCGGAGGGATAGAAGGAGAGATTAAGCGTGGAGAGCGTCTGCAACCCGATGGGCGAACGGTCGCGCTGCGGAAAGAACTCCTCGAGGGGCAACTCTCGAACCAAAGGGTGGCGGCGCTGGCTTTGGTCTTTCATTAAGTGTGTTGGTTGGTGTGGTGCACCATCCCGTACCAGAAGAGCATCCACCTTGAACCACGCCAGTTGGGCACGGCTCTCAGGTCGCTCCACCTGCCCTAGAGACCACCCCTGCGGATAGGTGAGCTCAATATATCTATTGCCCTCCTCAAAGTCCTCCACTACGATCTTATCACTGCCACTGCGCGAACGATTATAATCGGAAAGCAGCTCCGCATAAGAGGCCTGCAGAGAGAGCTTCAACGGCTCCCGTACCTCTAGTCCACTCCACTCATTGAACCACTCAATTACCGATGGGCTCTCCCAATGGTAGCTAGCATGCACCCCCCACATGCGGTTGCGTAGCACCTCCTCACCCCATCGTATCCTATTCCGTCGGCTATCCTCCCAATAGGCGAGCAACGTACCGCCGACATTGAGGCGAGGGGAGGGCGTCCAATTCAGTTCCGCTCCCACAAGAGACTTCTCCTTGCGTCGCTGCTGCTCCCGCTCCTTCACCGTAATCTCGATCGTCTCCGTGGTATTGGTGGTAAGCGTAAGCCTCCCCGAAAGGTAATCAATCACATACTCCACCCCCTCGGAGAGCTGTCGACCACTCGCCTCTACCCGCACACTCCCTGGCTCAATCTTCTGATGACCTAGCGACACCGACTGCGTCTGGCTCCCCGTCACTTCCGCTTGAATTCTAAAGAGGTCTAGCTCCTGAGCCTCCTTTGCCTCACGTTGGCTCTTGGTATAAAGTGCTTGAAAGGTAGGGTAGCCATCCCGAGGTATCTCCATAAAAGGATACCTTTGAGGTAGAAAGAGGGTGCCAGTCGCCTTGAGATAAGTGACCCCATCAATCAGGTCAAAGAGCCCATCGGGTGCCCCACCCCGACCAGAGCTATCGGCTCGG
>NZ_HF988930.1:3623-5709 GCF_000435035.1 Porphyromonas sp. CAG:1061
CGAGCCACGAGCGACCACTATCCGCTCCTCTCTCCACAATCGGTTTATCTACCCCCGCCTCCTCGTCCTTAAAAACTAGCGACACCTGTAGTTCGTCATTCTGGATATCTGGCCTTGCCCCCGAGAGAGAGTAGCCATTCTTCATCATCAGCCCCCAAAGCGGAGAGTGAGGAGAGCGATCTTGCTCTGAAAGCAGTGCTACACGCCGACTACCCCCATCCGCAGTCACCAAGTCCCCTACCTGGTACCGCTTCCCTTTGTAATGATAGCTGTAGGCAACCGCCAGTATCTGCCCATCTCCGAGCCTACTTTGAAGAGAGATAAATCCGAGTGTCGGGTGGAGGGGATAGGCCGAGGGCGGAAGCTTTCGGGCAGAAGTGATCTCGATACCACTTGCCTCAAAAAGGTTGCTACTAGGGAGTTGCTGAGCAGTCGAAGCCCCTTTGAAGGCAGTAATCGGTTCCGAACGGCTCCGATTATCCATCTGACGTGGGGTGGTGACCCACACCTCCACTCGGTCTATGTAGAGGTCACTCTCCACAAGGGGCAAGTGCTTGAGTGCGTCGCTATATTGGGCGGCAAAGAACTCCGAGAGAAAGAAGTGCTGAGCAAAGTCGTAGTCACTACCCTTGAGCTCCGTCTGGATCAATTGTCGTCCGCCCTGCACCACAATCTTACGCTCCTCGGCATACTGCCGACTGGCCACCACCTGAAGCGAGAAAGGACCCATCAGCAAGTCCGCCCGTACGCCAAAGAGCTCCCCACCAGTATCAATCAACGGATTGCGACTCTCCATTCGCACATTGCCCGCCTGTAGTCGCTGCACAAAGTCGTAGTTTTCACCCTCATACCTCAGCCGCACTCTACTTCGGCGATCCGCCATCACTGGCTCGGTAGTGTAACTAAGGTCGAGCTGCAATCGCTCGGAGTAGTTGGCCTTGAGGTGAATATTCATCTCCGGCAAAATGGTGAAATGGCTTCGCTTGCGTAGCCCAATCGGTAGCAGAGGATTATCCTCCTCAGTAGTGGTATGGCTTAGATTGAGGGAGAGATAACCATTGGCCTTTAGCCCCAGTTTGGGTCGCTGGGGGAGTGGAGGGGGCAGTGGAGGCTTCCCCTTTTCATAAAAGACTTCACCCGATTGCTGTAGTGCCTTCGCACGGAAATACTCCTCGGAGGTGAGCAGCTCCCGCAATTGCCACACCCCCAAGCTATCTCGGCTATAGAGGAGGTAGTAGCCCGTCGCCGGGAGATACCCCACCGAATCGGTCTGGAGAGATTGCGCCCTTCCACTACCCCAGAAGAGTAGTACAAAGGTCAATGCCACGTAGCAACGCCGCATCGCTCCCCACACACGCTATAGCATCTGCAGACCCTTGCGGATCATATCATTGATACTCATATTGGGATCGGACTTTGCCAGCTTTGCCACCACCTTGCGGGCAGCTGCAGCAGGATAGCCAAGGGCAATAAACGCCTTCTCCGCCTCCTCGTACATAGCCTGGTGCTCCGTGGCAAGTGGGTCCTTACTACTATCAATACCGATATTGAAGGTACCCATCTCCGCTTCGATCTTATCCTTCAGCTCCACAATAATTCGCTGTGCGGTACGAACCCCTACCCCCTTGATCGACTTCAACCCCGCCTCATTTCCCTCCTTAATCAGTCGGGTGAGCTCACTTGGGGTAAAGCTAGAGAGTGCCAGACGAGCCGTGGCAGGACCAACGCCATTCACCGTAATCAGCAGACGAAAGAGCTTCCGCTCCGCCTCCTCACAAAAGCCATAAAGGTCGTGGGTATCCTCCCTCAGCACCTCATGCACCAAGAGCTTCGCCTCCTCACCCTCGCGTATCTTATTGTAGGTATTGAGGGAGATAGCGAGTAAATAGCCTATTCCTCCGCCCACCTCTATTATCGCAGCCGTGGGGGTACGCTCTACCACCTTCCCTCTCAAGTATTCTATCATGTCTTTCTATCTTAATTACTAGTGGCAAAGAAAAGTACCACCTCTCATATTCCCCAAAGATACAAAAAAATACCTCAAGTCTCGCGACTTAAGGTACCTACTTAAACCTTAAATTATTAT
>NZ_HF988931.1:0-2790 GCF_000435035.1 Porphyromonas sp. CAG:1061
CATTATTGGGGCTTACACACTTTTTTGGGACAGTATCGACACCAATGTATATGCATCCCTTTTTTGATGAGCACCAATTAGTGTGGTATTTCTAGAAGGAGATAGGAGCATGAAAAAGCTCGCCTATTGCCTAAGCAACAGACGAGCTACCCACAAAAAGAATACACTTGAGATTATACTAGCTCCTGCAAGAGGAGGTTACTTCTTTGGTTCTACTTTTCTATCAGTATAAATCTTTGTATTGATCATACCATGAGTGAAGCTGAGCTCCCCACTTTTATCCTGTGCAGTGGTTTTGAGCTGATAGGTAGCAGTACAAGTACCCTTCTTTGTATCAAAGCTGGTAAAGGTGATACTACCTTCGGCAGTACTCCTTTCGATGATTCCTCTACGATACACCACAGCTATACCCTGAGCTCCTTCTGGCAGTAGCTTAGCTCGCTCCTTAATAAAGAGCGAAAACAGCTCCTGATTGGGCGATAATGAATTCACCAAACTAGTTGGCTTAAACTCATAAGGCTTATTCAGCTCAGGTACTCCCTTACTAAGGTCGAGATATAGGATAACGCCATACTGAGTAGGTGTCCGGACATCACCACCCTTCGGTGAGAGGTAAATTGGGAAGTACCCCACCTTATGCTTCTCACTGTAATAGAAGTAAGGGTTATTCTGGCGATAAGGAAGGTTGGCAAGATAGACCGTATGCTCAAACTCCTTGCCATTGACCTTGGCCGACCCTAGGTTTTCACGTGTGAAGTGTAGCTCTGGGGTGTCGGAAGGTTTCAAGCAACTAGTCAGTCCTAAGCCCAATAGCAGGACTGCACCGATAAGATAAAATCTCTTTTTGTTCATGATTAAATGACTATTTAAATGATTACACCAAATTGTATATTACTTTATTTCAAACCGAAGTCCAGCACTCATCTTGAGGTGCCACCGCGAGTTGGCAGAGCTAAAAAACTCTTTATCCAAAGGTATCACATCATATCCACCGCCTATCGCACCATAAAGGGACATCGAATTGGTGATGCTGTACTCCGCTCCTACTGAGAGGTGGGTATCGAGATAAAAACTCTGCTTGAGCTTCTTAATTCCGTCGCCTTTGTATGCTACCGAGACTGGGAACATTCCACTTGCTCCAGCACTTCCGTAGCACTTCCATCGACCTAGATCAGCAAAATAATATTGCAGATTCAGAGGGACACCTACTGCATGAACCTTTGCAATAAATTCGGAACCCAAGTTGGAGGTCACATTAAGTTGCCTATAAGCATACTGCACACCACTCTCTAGGCTCCATCTTTTTGAGAGAGGAAGGATGGCCGTCACCGCCAACTCTATTGGGGCCAGTTCTTTAGTAAAGAATTGCTCTTTGATAGGCTCAAAGTAGCGACTGTCCGTGACACTCACTAAGCTGTACCGTGTAGAAGTATCCCCCACTCCACCGCCACTAGTTGAGGCTCCACTTAGATTCACTGATAGCCTGATGGGTCGCTGCTCCTTAGGTGCTACAGTTATCGACTTTTCATAAGGTCTCAGTTCTTCCAAAGGTGATTGTTGCTCACTCTCCACCTCTTTCTCCGCCACCACAGGCTCCTCGTGAACCTCCTTCTCAGGCAGATCAGAAGTCACCTCTTCAATTATACTCTCTTGACTCATTATCTCGTGGGTGGACTCCACCTTTTCCGCTCTATGGTATCGCACGAATTGATCTACTTGAGTAATGCCCTCCTCGTGGTCAACAGGATTAATAGGCTCTACAATCTTAGCGACTTCACTCTCTGTACTCTGTACCAACTGATCAATAGGTTCATTGTCCTGGTGTAGCAGTAGTAATAAGAGAATGACCGCCGCAGCTGATGCTGCACCGCCCCATACCAGCCAAAGGAGAGGCTTCCTCCGTTGGTCTGTCGGCAATTGCAAAGGAGGTAATTGGTCGATAGGAGCTTGATAATCCATCAACTTCTCACGCAGCTTCTTTTCCCACTGATCTTTTGGTTCTATTCTTGCTCTTTGATCCATTGCTCAATTCTCCTTTTAAGTTCTAACTTAGCACGATGATACTGAGATGATGAGCTTCGCTCCTTAATCCCTAATCGTGCTGCTATCTCTTTATGACTAAACCCCTCTATCACATACATATTAAGGACCACTCGGTAGCCATCAGGCAACCCCGCGATCATCTCCATCAAGAGGTCATTATCTAGCTGGGCTAGCCACCCCACCTCTTCATCTTGAGGCACCTCCTCGGCTCTCTGCTGCTCCTCGTCATATCTATCCACCATGCGTACATGGAAACTTTTTAGGTGATTGATGCACTCATTAATCATAATACGCTTCAGCCATGCTATTAGCGATCCTTCCCTTTGATACTTAAAGGTATTCCTAGCCTTATAGGCCTTGCAGATAGCTTCTTGAAATAGATCCTTAGCCACCTCTCTATCCCCCACATACCGAAAAGCAACCCCCAAAAGCCTACGTGCATAAAGCTCGTAGATCTGCTGAAATGCCTTCTCTGGGTCACTACCGAGTAGTGAGGCTATTATTTGTTCGCTATTTACTGGATCCATACATTCTATCTTGGTCTCTCTATAGTGAAAACAAGGGGGTCATAAAAATACTGCATCAATTACCAAATTTATTTGAGACTTTGCACGAAGTGCCATTCTCGCACATTTGTCAAATGTGCTGAGGCTTTGCACGAAGGATGAGATGCAAGGCGCTAAGGATGAGGCCGAAGGGAGCGTACTTGCGTACTTGACCTAGGCCGAATTCCGAAAGCAACGCAGC
>NZ_HF988931.1:2883-8464 GCF_000435035.1 Porphyromonas sp. CAG:1061
CGGAACCTTCTAAGTCCGACGACCGCCACTTCACAAACAAACTATTCAACAGCTAATTCTGCGCTACATCATCTATCAGCCTATGTTAATCACACGCTCAATAGGAGTCTTCTCCTCTTCCTTGAGCTTTGGAATCACCACTTCTAGCATTCCATTTTCCATCTTGGCCGAGATACCCTCCTTATCAACATCTTCGGGAAGCAATAGCCTTTGTACAAAGCTCTGATGCATAAACTCCCTACGCAAGTATCTCACGGGGCTTTCCTCAACCCTTGAAACCTCCTTATGCTCACTCTCTGAAGCCTCAGCAGAGTTCACCTCCTTCTGCTCCTCCTTCTTTTGCATCGAAATCACCAGCGCCTCATCTTCATCAAGCTTTACCTGCACATCTTCCTTAGTTAGTCCAGGAGCTGCTATCTGTATGGTATACTCCTTGTCGCTCTCCATCACATTGCACATAGGAGTGGTGCTCCGCCTATTACTTGCCACAGCTGGTCTTGCCATATCATTGGCAAATATCTCATCCATCAAGTCAAAAATTGTACGTCCCATATCTATTTCCTTCCTTTAAGTTTAGTATGCTTATTATCAAACACTTCCTAGAGCCACCTGCCCTAGCTACTTAAGTAAGTGCAAAGCGTTTGCCAAGATAGATATTTGACACTTAGTCCTGACAATTGACTATTTCGTCACGACAGCATGCGGTTTTTGACAAAAAAGAGCGACAAAGGTTACTAGCCCCTACCTCATAGATGACGAATGTGATTTCGTGCGGGATATATGGTACAGTTCATTGCCCCCTTTATCCAATAAATACATAGTGAGCTTACCATTCTTAATAGATATAAAGGCAAAACCTGTCTCAGGGCTACAAAACTGCGTTCCCTCTATCGGCTTCACCTTGCGTGAAAGAGCACCCGATGAGACCACCACATAGTCAACAGAGCTACCACGAGGGCGAATATGCTGATGATTGTGTATGTGTCCTGATAGATAGAGGTCTACCCCATACTTCTCCAGCAGTGGTTGAACGTACTTCTGCATATCCAATCGCTCTGATTCAGACTTTTTTGTATCCGCATATACGGGGTGATGACCGGCAACTATTTTGTAATCCGCTGTGCTATTGGCTAAGCCCTTTTCCAGCCAAGCCAATTGCTCTTCTCGGCTCTCACCCTGTACGCTTCGGTACTCTGGATCATTACGATACTTATCAATCAGCGGGCAAGTATCCAACATAAAGAGCTCCACCTTCTCCCCCTCGTCAGTCGTGAAGCAGAGAGAGTAATAGCGTGCGGGCATCACCCACCTACGGCTAACCTTAGAATAATCAATCATCGCCTGCACATTACCCTTTTGCTCATGATTGCCAATGATGGGGTACCAAGGTATCTGTAGCTCGGGATGATCGTAGACCAATTCAAAGTTAGTCATCCACAGCGGGTCGGAAGTGCTCTCCAGCCCAATGTAGTGAAAGTTATCTCCAAGGGTGAGTACAAACTCGGCATCGCCATTGCCAGCTAGTTCGCCCATACTCTGTGCAATAGCTTTTTGGTCATAATAGCCGTTGCGACCCTGGTCGGTAATAATCAGGAAATTAAATCCATCATCACTCGCCTCAGCTATCTCTGAAGGCGACATCTGTGCGAAAGCACTTAGCGGTAGTAGTAGCCAAAGGGCTAGTAAGATCCTATTTATTTTGTAAGTCATAGTCCTATTATTATGAATGTAAATGTTTATAGATTCCAACGGATGCCAGCGTTAAAGGTTGGCTTGTAAAGCTCCAATTGCATGAGCCGATCCTTCTGGCCTTGGTAGTAATAGAGGGGCGTATTGAGTAAGTTATTGGCATCGAAGAAGATTTGCAAGTTTTGCTTTATCTTGTAATTGGCATTGAAGTCCAAAAAAGCCTGACTTCCGTAGTAACGATCTTCGAAATCATTTTTGCCCAATTCATCGACATACGAACTGGTATAGTTGTATGATAGGCGTGCCGTGAAGTGCTTATCCTCGTAAGCGATAGAGGCATTAACGGTATGAGGTGCCGAACCAGGCAACATCATGCCCTGACGCTCTTCGCCCTCTTCATTGGTAATACCCGAAGCCTTGGAGTGGGTATAGGTATAATTGAGGTAGAGAGAAAGGCGCCGTAGGAAGGCCAAGGGCAGGAAGTCAAGCTGGCGATTGTACGAGACCTCAAAGCCATATATATCTACCGACTCGCCATTGTGATGTGTCTTGTAGTCCCACTCCTCACCCACTGGAATTGGATTGCTACGGGAGGGATAGAGCTTGGCGAAGTCACTATTCGTAAAGCTACTAGTAGCATAGGTGTAGATAAAGTCGTTCAGACGCTTGTAAAAGAGCCCCGCAGATAGCGATGCCACATTACCTGGATAGTACGAAGCAATCAGATCCACATTGTGAGCATAGGTACTCTTAAGATCCGAATTGCCGAGCGATATATTGTGATCGGCATTTGAGATATTCATATAAGGTACCAACCAGTAGTAGTTTGGTCGAGCAATAGAAGTTGAGTAGGCAGCTCTCAGTACTGTCTTTTTATTGGGTTCGTACTTAAGGGTCAGATTAGGGAAGAAGTTGGTATAGCTATTTTTGTCTTTGACATCTTCACCCTTCTCATCTTCTATCAATGTATGCCCTAGGTAGTCAATCGCTGTGTGCTCAATTCTCAACCCAGTAATAATCACTAGCTTCTTGGTGATATTTTGGTCCCACCGCAAATAGGCAGCATAGATATTCTCCTTAGCATTGTAGTTGGCAGTCCAGTATTCACTCAGTATGGCCTCGCGATCAAACTTTTGGGAATTACCGAGATCCAACCCGCCCAAATAGGCTTTGCTTGGGAATTGTCCTGGCACATAGCCTTTGCTATTAAGGAACTTGGCATCGTTCCACTCTACCAAATCCATCTGAGGGAAATCTGGGAAGTCACCCTTTGGTTCATATTCGTAGTAGATATTGTCTCGATCCTTTTCCTTGAGGCGAAGCTTGGCACCAATACGGAGACGGCCTTTCTGCTCTGGGATCACGGAAAGGGGAAAGCGGAAATTGAGTTTGGCGCCCCACTCATTTTCATAGGTCATCTGCTCAGACTCTGAGAGCGTATCCAATCCAAACTTATCCATAGACTCATTTTGTGCTGAAATCTTTGGGTATCGAGTATCAGATAGGTCTTGCTCAAAGGTGACCTTCTTTTGTCGCATATTGATATAGCGCTCGTGAGGACGATGCTCAGAAGCTCTTGAGTAGGAGGCTCCCCAGTTCATCTCTACCTTACTTCCCAATAGATGCTCACCACCCAAAGCGATATTGTAGACACGCTGATCCTCTAATCGGCGATTACGATTGCGAGAGTTGTCAATACCTCCTTTAGTCTGGCGATCAATACGGCCACTATAAGTGCCGTCACTCTCTAGCTTCATCTTGGTCATACGGTAGCGAAAGCGATTTTCTCTATCATCACGCCAATTGTAGAGGGTCTTCAGGTAGATTGAACTTGAGTTATTGAACTTATAATCCAGGTTGATAGATCCGCTTCGGCGTACACGCTGTACATCGTACTTGCGGATCTGAAAATCCTTCATATAGATATCATCACCTTTGGAAGTCCATTCGCCCTCAATATTGTCAGAGCCGTAGTCTTTATTCTGATATGAAAAAGAAACCACCATTCCTAGCTTATCATCTAGATAGTGATTGCCATAGGTGAGGGCTCCATTGAAGGTTGGTTTATTTCGAATCATGTTGTAACCCCCACCCATATTAATTGATAACTTTTGACGTCGTGGGGCGGTCTTGGTAACTAAGTTGACCGAACCACCAATAGCATCGGCCTCCATATCGGGGAGTAGAGTCTTATTGACCTCGATCATAGAGATCATATCGCTAGGGATCAAGTCCATCTGCACATTGCGGTTATCTCCCTCTGCACTTGGTATGCGTCCGCCATTGAGGGTCACAGAATTGAGATGTGGTGCTAAACCACGCATCACGATATTGCGAGCCTCTCCTTGGTCATTTTGCATTGTGATACCCGAGATACGCTTCAAGACGTCACCAACATTAGAGTCGGGGAACCTCCCTATCTGGTCTGCAGAGACCATATTGGTGATGTTGCTATTACTTCGCTCCGTATTGAGTGCACGGGCTTGACCTTTCAATAGCTCTTCCACAATCACCACCTCACCAGTTGTGAACGTTGACTCACGCAACTTCACATTGATACTGATATTTTTTCCTTTCTGTACGGTAACTTTAGAATTGTACTCCTCAAAGCCTAGATACTTGACCGTCAGAGTATATGAACCTGCTGGGACATCTAGGAAGACAAACGAGCCATCGGCAGTAGAGACTGTGTACCGATTGTCCTTATCCAAGGTCAATATGGCTCCAGGCAGATATGCTCCATTCTCATCGATTACAACACCCGATAGATTACCTGTGGTCTTGGAGGGTTGAGCTTTCTCTGAACGTTCTATGGGTTGCGTCGCCGAAGCCACTAGATTGCTGGGTAATAATAAAGCCCCGGCAACTATTGACAACCATAGCATCCTTTCTTTTCTAAACATAATAATGTTTCAAATTTAACATTGTTAACGTGATAACTATTCGTTTCGCAAAAGTATAATAACTAGATTACAATTCCCTTCTGTCTATGTGACAATGCTGTTGCGATCATCACGTAACTTATCCTCAAGAACTACCCCATCCCCCAGAATTCCAAACTGCGAAATAAGACGAAAATATTGGCTAAAACAGGGGCACAGATACGTCCTTCACAACCAACTGGATTTCAAAACTATACCAAAGCGCTTGCCGAGATGCAACTAAGCAATCGGCGAGATGCAACTCGGCAAATGCTTAGTTGCAACTCGCCGATTGCTTAGTTGCATCTCCACTTTTACCCCACAAGCATAGATGATTTATGAAGGGTTTAGAGATGGCGATTGACTCAGGGGTGACGCATTAGGCTGATGCATACCCTCGCTCCTAAACTGAAAGGGAGTGATTATCTCATTAATGTTTAGTAGATTTGCGTAGAGATATACTTATAGTACTATTAGCTTAAAATGGAAGAGACTAAGCGACCAATTAATTGGCGTCCCTACCTTTATAGATATATTGTCCCATTAGTGGTCATCACTGGGATATTGATGGCATGGACCTGGGAACGTCCAGAGCCGGCCGATCCCTACCCTATGGAGGTGATGGAAGGGAGGGTGGCCTATCGCTTTAGGGGGAGCTACAATAGAGACTTCAATGACCTCAATGATATACAGCTCAAAGCAGCCAAGAAAAAAGGGATTACCCCAGCCCAAACTCGCAATGAGCTGGAGCATAAGAAGGGACTCGTGGAGCTACAGAGCAATGATCATTACAAAATAATGGAGCTGACACACTCCGTTCCCTATGTGATTCCTGAAATGGCACAGCTCCTTGAGGAGATTGGGTCGAGCTTTGTAGGAGTGCTTTCGGAGGACCAACTTCCACTCTATCGCCCAGTGATCACGAGTGTTACACGCACGGAGGAAGATGTGCGAAAGCTACGACGAGGGAA
>NZ_HF988931.1:8518-15680 GCF_000435035.1 Porphyromonas sp. CAG:1061
TAGGTATGGAACTACGGTAGATATATCGTGGAAAAGGTTTGACAAAGTAGACCCTAATGACCCACGTGACCTATCGGAGGAAGAGCTGAAGCACCTTCTCGCCATGGTACTCAAGAGGTATCACAATCAAGAGCGTTGCTACATCAAGCATGAGCGTCAACAAGCCTGCTTTCATATCACTGTACGATGAGACCTATTAGCACCAACCCTTTAGTCCGAATCATCTCTCCAGACGACGAAAGGTATCAGGAGATAAAAAATGTACACGACCCAATAAGCCGTAAGCAGCTGCTCAAGGAACTTATTGACCGTGTACGCAGGGAAGAGGTGCTGATCCAATACGTTAACCCCTCATTTACCCAACCTAAGCTGGTGGCATTTGACCTTGATGGCACGCTAGTAGCCAGCGAATTTATACACACTATTGCCACGCAAGGGGTAACGCCAGAGGTAGGAAAGGAGCTGAGACGGCTCACTGAGGAGGCCCTTAATGGGGCTAAAGACTGGAGTCACAATTACGAGAAAAGGGTGGCCCTTTTACAAGGAACGAGTGTGAAGCGTTTGGAGAATATCTATCAGTTACTTCCTCTGGCTGAGGGAGCAAAAGAATTGATTGCCTCTCTGAAAATCAAGGGGATCAAAACCGCAATCATTTCTGGTGCGTGGAGTGAATATGCCGAGTACATTGCAAGGATAACGAGTATTGAGCACTGCTTTGCCACTAGATGGGAATTGGATAATGGGCAAGTCACCGGTCGCATCAGTGGCCCAATACTCTCGCCCGAGGCCAAGTGGGAGGTGCTGAGGCAATTGGCAGAGGAGCATCAAATTCTGCCAAAAGATATCGTAGTAGTGGCCGATGGCTATAACGACCTAGAGATGATGACCCACGTGGGGTCGTGCATACTTTTACACGCCACTCCCCATCACCCCCTGCCACTAATGAAGTGTGTTCAACAGATTTTATGCAAAGAATTTACAAACTAATACTAAATATATGAGGTACGGATACGTAAAAGTGGCCGCAGCAGTGCCATTCGTCAAAGTAGCAGACTGCTTCTACAATGTAGAGCGTCACGAGGCGATGATTCGCCGTGCAGAGGAACAAAATGTAGAGATGCTCACTTTCCCTGAACTCTCTATCACAGGATACACCTGTGGAGACCTATTTTTACAACCCTTCTTGCTCGAACAGGCTGAGAAGGCCATCTGCCAATTGGCGGAACGCACCAAGGACCTTAAGATGCTCATCATCGTGGGCATGCCACTAAGGGCGGAGGAGAAGCTATACAATGCCGCAGTAGCAATCCAAGAGGGGAAGATACTAGGAGCCATACCCAAAACCTATCTGCCCAACTATCGGGAGTTTCAGGAGAAGCGGTGGTTTGATAGCTCGCTAGAGCTCTCCTACTCCACTGTGACTATCGGGACTCACGAGGTACCGATTGGGCACGACATTATCTTTAAGTGTGGCGATGTAGGGGTTGGCATTGAGATCTGTGAGGATATGTGGACGCCCGTAACACCAGGCACTCGCTTGGCACTCAATGGAGCACACCTTATCTTCAACCTCTCGGCGAGCAACGAGAATGCGGGGAAGAATAAATACCTCAAGTCGCTTGTCTCTTCTCTCTCTAGTCAGGCAATCACTGGCTACGTTTACTGCTCATGCGGTTTTGGCGAAAGCTCCACAGACCTTGTCTATAGCGGGAAGGCCTTTATCGCTGAGAATGGAGAGATTGTGGCAGAGATGGAGCGCTTCGAGCTAGCAGAAAAGTTGCTCGTAAGCGATATCGACGTAGAGCGCATCCGCACAGAGCGCCTGATCAATAGCTCTTTCCGTACAGCGGCCTCAGTCTATGCAGGTGGGGATAAACTAAGTGTGGTACCATTCCAACTCAAGGAGGCGGATAAGAGCTTTGAGATGACTCGTCCGGTGGAGAGGAATCCTTTTATGCCTTCTACAACCAACCTTACTGAGCGTTGTGAAGAGATGTGCCAAATCCAGATGGTAGCACTCGCTCAGCGACTCAATTACCTGAAGGGATCAAAGGTGGTGATTGGTGTAAGTGGTGGCTTGGATAGCACACTCGCCCTTATCGTAGCTGTGCGTACAATGGATATGCTAGGCCGTGATCGCAAGGATGTGATCGGGGTACTGATGCCAGGCCTTGGCACTAGTGACCGCACCTATCAAAACTCTAAAAAACTGGTTTCTCTTCTTGGTGTTGCCTCGAAGGAAGTCTCTATTAGCGAGGCATCTATCGCACACCTGAAGAATATTGGGCACAACGGCACTACGGAAGATACCACCTACGAAAATGCACAAGCACGGGAGCGGACTCAGGTGCTGATGGATATTGCCAATATGGAGGGGGCTTTTGTACTCGGTACTGGCGACCTCAGTGAGTTGGCACTCGGCTGGTGTACGTTCAATGCCGACCACGCAAGTATGTACAGCATCAACGGCTCTATCCCTAAGACAGGGGTAAGGATGATGGTACAGCACTTTGCAGATACCAAGCTCTTCGATAGTGAGAAACTAGCCCAATTGCTGAGAGATATCGTGGACACCCCAGTAAGTCCAGAGCTCACCAAGGGAGCATTGAAGCAACAGACGGAAAGCATCATCGGGCCTTATGAGGTGCACGACTTCTTTATCTACCATATGCTTCAGAATGCCTACTCCCCCAACAAGATATTCTATCTTGCTCGTAAGGCCTTTGATGGTATCTATACCAAAGAGCAGCTCAAGGAGTGGATGAAGATCTTTGCTCGTCGCTTCTTCGCACAGCAGTACAAGCGCAACTTCCTGCCAGATGGACCAAAGGTGGGTGTAGTATCCCTCTCTCCTCGTGGCACGTGGCGTATGCCTAGTGATGCGTCGGCAGAGATGTGGCTAGAAGCCATCGACAAGTTCTAACCCCGTAACCACTATATACAAAGAGAGCCGATAGGGCATACGCCCCATCGGCTCTATTTATATTTTATGTGTAAAGCTCTATATTAAAACAGGGAGAAGCGGACGTACCGCTTTGGATTGGCCTTAATATCTTGGAGCAAGCTATCGGCCGACAATACTGCGGAATCAAGCTTCTGGTACAGTTGCTGATCATTGAGGAGCAGTCCGAGGCTGCCTTCTTTACTATTAAGCTGCACGGAGACGGCTTTCAACTCCGATACCACGCGAGAGAAGTCGGCAAGGGTTTGCTCAATATTGGCCTCCTCTATTTTACCAGTGACACTTTGCACCGAGCCTGCCGATGCCTCTACACTATCAAGTATCCTGGGCACCGTCCCCGACATCAAACCATCCAACCGACGAGTAGTTGAGCTAATCGCCTTGGTAGAGGCATTGAGTTGAGACATAATCTCCTGAACCTCCGTACTATTAATTAATCCATTCACACTACCACTGAGGCTGTCAATAGATAGAATAGCAGCATTAAGGTTAGGCAATAACTCATCTGATATCTTGGATAGGAAGTCGACCGTCGACTGCCCCACTAACGTATCGCCATGGGCTACATAACCTGTTGTCTCCTCTGGTGTCATCAGATGTATAGAGCCACCTGCCAATGGGTTATCACGGATAACAGCTACTGTATTGAGAGGGATTTGCAGTTCTGAATTAAGGGAGAGTTGCACCACATTTCCATTAAAGTGCTTATAATCGAACTTGATACTCCGCACATTACCCACTCTATACCCATTGAGGTAGACCGAAGTAGAGCGGTCTACGCCTTGGAGATTAGAGAAAGTGGCATAATAGGTATTATTCTGTTCGAATACATTGATGCCTTTGAGAAAGTTAAACCCAAAGTAAAACATCAATATAGTCGCCAAAGTAGTGACCCCTATCAGAGTGGCCTTTTGCTTATGATTAAAACTCTTCTCCATAACTCACTAGAATATTAAAGGCTTGATATTAAGACCTGTACTCTCCACCAGTCCCAGCATCAGATTCATAATGTGAATTGCCGTGCCAGCAGCTCCCTTCATCAGGTTGTCCATAGTACTGACAATCAGGAGCCGATCGCCGTGCTTTGAGAGATGGATATGCATCTCATTGGTATTGACCGTATCACGTACATCTGGATAAGTATCGACGATATGCACAAAGGAGTGATCATCAAAATATTCCTCGTAGATTGCTCGCACACTATCAATATCAAGAGGACAGTCAAGATAAAGCGTCGTATAGATTCCCCTATTAAAGTCTCCCCGCATAGGGATAAAGACAATCTCCGAATCAAAGCTATTCTGGATATTACGTAGCGTCCGCTCAATCTCACCAATATGCCGATGCTCTAATGGTTGTAGTACGTGGAAGTTATCAAAGAGCATATCATAAGTGATGCCAGAGATTACACGCGGACGAGCGAGTGCTTCCGTTTTTCCAGCCACAGAAGTGACGTGGATATCGCTATTGAGTAGCAAGTGCTTAGCTAGCGGGATCAGAGGCGTCTGAATAGCCGATGCAAACGCCCCAGGCACTGAAGCCTTGGTAGCTTTGGTAAGTGCTCTACGATTGGCCTCTGGCAGCCCATATACAAAGCCCGTCTCCTCAGGGTCGGTATGTCGATACTCTTGGGAAAAGTCAATCACTTTCATCCCTTCGGGCATCTCAAAGCGTTGCAAAAACTCTCGGGTACTCGCTGCAGATTGTAGGCACAAGAAAAGCACATCCAGTCCCTCCAACTGTAGCTCATCAGTAAAATTGAGTGTACGCATAGAGTTGAGGTCATTGAATAGCTCCGCCACACTCATTCCCGCACGTTGGGGAGCATAGATCATCTCTAGGTGTACATCTGGGTGGTGTACCAATAGGTTATATAGCTCCCCTACCGCATAACCTTCACTCCCTACAATCCCTACTTTATACATAACTACTAGACTTCATTCTTCAGCTACTCGCCGTATATTTTCTTTTTCTGTTCAGCGACTATTGGGTCGGTGATATAGTCGTCATAGCTCATCATCTTATCAATGATACCATTAGGACCTAACTCAATCACACGATTAGCCACTGTATTGATAAACTCGTGGTCGTGACTACTGAATAGCACGATGCTAGAATAGTTAATCAGCGTATTGTTAAAAGACTGGATACTCTCAAGGTCCAAGTGGTTAGTAGGCGTATCGAGGACCAGCACATTGGCATCTTGTAGCATCATTCGAGCGATCATCACACGCATCTTCTCTCCTCCTGATAGCACACTCGCCTTCTTCTTCAGCTCATCTCCATTGAAGAGCATTCGTCCGAGGTACCCCTTTAGAAAGACCTCATTGGTATCTTGTGCAAACTGCGAAATCCACTCAATCAGGTCGTAATCCGTATTGAAGTAGGCACTATTATCCAAAGGCAAGTAGGCAGTCGTTACCGTTTGCCCCCACTCAAATGTACCCTCGGCTGGCTTCTCCTCGCCATTGATGATTTGGAAAAAAGCAGTCATCGCTCTAGGGTCGTGCGAGAGGAATACCACCTTATCCCCCTTCTCAATATTGAAGTTGATATTCTTAAATAATAGCGTCTCCTCACCATCGCCACCAGCATAGGCCGTCAACCCTTTCACCTCCAATATCTTATTACCCACCTCACGCTCAGGGGTGAAGATGATACCTGGGTAGCGACGAGTAGAGGGCTTGATCTCCTCCACATTGAGCTTCTCCAGCATCTTCTTACGGCTAGTGGTCTGCTTACTCTTCGCCACATTGGCACTAAATCGACGGATAAACTCCTCCAACTCCTTCTTCTTCTCCTCCGCCTTCTTATTCTGCTGTTGCTGCTGCCTAAGGGCAAGCTGACTACTTTGGTACCAGAAGCTATAGTTACCACTAAACTGCTGCACCTTGCCGTAGTCGATATCCACCGTATGCGTACATACAGAGTCGAGGAAGTGACGGTCGTGGCTTACTACCAGTACCGTATTCTCAAAATCTGCCAGATAGTTCTCTAGCCACTGCACCGTATCCAGGTCCAAGTCGTTGGTAGGCTCGTCCAATAGCAGATTATCAGGCTTACCGAAGAGTGCTCTTGCCAGTAGCACCCGCACCTTCTGTTTATTGCTCAGGTCACCCATCATCTGATAGTGAAAAGCCTCCTTTATGCCCAGGCCCGAGAGCAGCTGTGCCGCATCACTCTCGGCATTCCACCCCTCCATCTCAGCAAACTTCTCCTCCAGCTCTGCCGCACGGATACCATCCTCATCACTAAAGTCGGGCTTTGCATAGAGAGCATCCTTCTCCTGCATAATATCCCAAAGTACTGTATGCCCCGTGAGCACCGTATCCATCACCGAAAGGTGGTCAAAAGCAAAGTGATCCTGACTTAATACTGAAAGACGCTCACCAGGAGCCATCGACACCATCCCTTTAGTAGGGTCCAACTCCCCACTGATAATACGAAGAAGCGTAGACTTTCCCGCTCCATTAGCGCCAATAATGCCATAGCAATTGCCTGGCAAAAACTGCATATTTACATCTTGAAAAAGGGTACGCCCCCCAAATTGTATCGCTAGATCACTTAGTTGAATCATCTCTTACTTACTACTATTATGGTAAATTATAAGCAAAGATACCAAATAACATCTAGCTATCAGAAAGAATGACCATGAAATCCATAATACTACAAATAATTCCAATATATAAGAATATAAAAACAACATACCTATAGCAAAAATAAATGAATGCGAACTGAAACACAATCACAATTGACTATAGATATGAAATAAATAGTATTTTGGAAATGATAAAAAATGACGATGAAGCCGAAAGGATAGTTCTCACAACCCCAAGGAAGAAACTAAAAAGGAATGCACAAGTCACCCCCACAAACGCAATAAATATGCAATCAACAAGCACAAAGATACCAAAGAGCCACACCTACCTTGCTCCCTAGAGAGCTCTAGATAAAGCAAGGTAATACATTGGTCCTCTTCATAGCATTGGTCAGCAGTTGCCCACCTGTCCGACTTCTCCGACCTGTCCGACTCGTCCGACTCGTCCGAGATTGGCTACAGAAGCGGCGGTGGAGAGGCAAGTGGCAGTGAAGCGCACAAAAAAGAAGAGAGACACTCTAGGAAAAAATTCCTAAAGTGTCTCTCTCTGTAAAATGGCGACTACCTACTCTCCCTTGTTAAAAGTACCATCGGCGTGACTA
>NZ_HF988932.1:0-6084 GCF_000435035.1 Porphyromonas sp. CAG:1061
GCATAAAGCTTTATGCACCCTCTATTTTATGTGACATTGCTTAGTATAAAAACAATTTACACCAAGTTTGAAACTTCAAGACTTGCTCAGCCCCATGCTTGCTCATACCTTTGACAATCTGTTCCACACTTTTTTCTTTAGTGGGATCACCACTTTTTGAAAAGAAACAGTCTGCGAAACAGATAATCTGCTCTTCAAGAGATATTGGCACCATCTCTCGGTGTGGTAAAGGGAGATTTCTTTGGATGATCATTTCCAACGTTATCCCCACACCAGTATGCCGTTCACAGATCAAAGCATGCTTAGGAAGTCCTTCAGACATAAGTAGCTCACTACCGATAACTCCATGCTTAATATAAGGCTCTTCACCTACACACCCAATACTAGGTGCATCGCATCTAAATATACCTATATCGTGTAGCATCGCTCCCTCGTAAATCAAAGCCTTGTCCAGCTTCCACTCTTTTCTTCTCCTCGCAATTTCCAACGCTTTTTTAGCTACACATTCGCTATGAATGGTGAGGATTTGATACGCTTGCGAGTGTTTCTGATAATACTTTTCTAATATAGCACATACATCAAGACCTCCCTTAGGGGATCTTAATTCCTTTCCTTTTGTTGCCATGAAACAAAGATAACTAGCTCCGTTTATAGGATGTTAATTGTAGATTTGCCGAGCCTATTTTCAGTTCGGCTTTAATCTTAACAGGCACCTGGTCTCGATCCCTAGTTAGCCACACTATGATTGCGCTTTTGCCTTTCTTAAACGTCTTATCATCCACCCTTATACCTACCTTCATTGCCTGTCTCCTTGTGCCATCCGGCATAGAGATAGTCTCTGTACCAAGTACTTGGTATTCTACATTCACCTTGTCTCTACCGAGTGATACAGTCGCCTTGATAGGCGATGACTTGGTAGTATTTACATAATCAAAAGTGCGCAATAGTGCCAAAGTCGATAGCAAGTCTACCACTTCCACCTCCGACTTCTTAAATATCATAGTGGTATCGACTTTGATTTCCCCATTAGCATTTCGCGTATTCTTTACACTGATGGTTGAGGGTGAGTAGTTATAAGTCGAGATATCATTAGCGATATAACCATTTTCATTGACACGCTTCTCGAATCTAAGAGGAAGCTTTTGTGCACTATAGAGGGTCTCCAGAGTATCGCGCATTGGGTAGAAAGTATCAGCAAGGCTAGTGGTACGCATCAATAACTGACTAAAGTATTGACCGTCTCGCGTTTGCCTATTTGTAATAGATGCTTCAGCGAGTTTTCCCTTAATCAACCCCCACTGAAAGTTGATACTATACTGCAACTCTTCACCACTCGTAAAGATTGCAGACTTAGGCAGCCTACTTGTCTGTGCCCAAGCCCCCCATGAGAGAAGACTCATTAATACAACTACGACTCCCCTCGTAAATACCTTAATCTTCATACCAATATCTATTTAGTGCTCACTATCAAACCATACAACAATAAGATAGAGAGCAATAAACTTCGTTTAACGACTCTCTGGTAGAGGGATGATGTCAAACCCAGTATAGGGGCGTAGTGCTTTGGGTATTACGATGCCTTCAGCAGTCTGGTTATTCTCTAGAAGTGCAGCTACAATACGAGGTAGAGCCAGCGCACTACCATTCAGTGTATGACATAGTTCAGTCTTTCCCTCTTCATTCTTAAATCTGCACTTTAGGCGGTTGGCTTGGAAACTCTCAAAATTGGAGACAGAGCTTACCTCAAGCCATCTCTTTTGTGCTTCAGAGAAGACCTCGAAGTCAAATGTTAGTGCTGAAGTAAAGCTGATATCCCCACCGCACAGGCGTAAGATACGATAAGGGAGTTCTAGCTTCTGCACCAGGCTCTCAACATAGGCGACCATCTCTTTGAGAGACTCATAAGAGTGCTCAGGGTGATCAATGCGTACGATCTCAACCTTATCGAACTGATGAAGACGATTAAGCCCCCTCACATCCTTCCCATAGCTACCAGCCTCCCTACGGAAACAAGCAGAGTATGCTGTTACCTTAATAGGAAATTCCTTAGCCTCTACAATCACGTCACGGAAGATATTAGTTACAGGGACTTCCGCTGTAGGGATTAGATATAAATTGTCTATATCGCAATGATACATCTGACCTTCCTTATCTGGTAGCTGACCTGTTCCGTATCCCGAATCCTCATTGACTACATAAGGAGGTTGAACCTCTAAGTAACCTGCCTCTCTTGCATTGTCTAAGAAGAAGTTGATAAGAGCACGTTGCAAACGAGCACCATATCCTTTGTATACAGGAAATCCAGCTCCTGTGATCTTAACTCCTAACTCGAAGTCAATAAGGTCATATTTCTTTGCAAGCTCCCAATGAGGCAGTATCTCAAGCCCCTCTGGGAATGGTCTAATTTCACCTCCAGTTCTCTCAACTTTATTATCCTCAGCAGTGAGTCCTTTTGGCACGGATAGATGTGGAGCATTAGGTAACTCAATAACTAGCTGATGGATCTGAGACTCCAGCTCCTTTTTTCTCGCCTCTAAATCCTTAGACGATTCCTTTAGCTCCGATACGGCTGACTTAGCTTTCTCGGCCTCTTCGCGCTTTCCCTCACGCATCAGAAGTCCTATCTCCTTGGAGATTTTATTTTGCTCCGCAAGAGAGTTATCCAAAGCGCTCTGAGTGGAGCGACGCTCTTCATCAAGAGCGCGTAGCTTTTCAATCACCTCGCGAGCATCTACATTTTTAATCTCCAGTCTCTCAATAGCTTCATCGCTATTCTCCAAAAGATATTTAATTGTCAGCATTTCTTATTACTATTAAAATTACGATACCATCCTCTATAATGTAGTACCTATATCATATTTACCTTTTACAAAGATACAAATATATCCATATTCAGTATAATCTTAATGTAATTATAGACTATGCCTCAACGTTTTTGTGGGAGCGTTTCAGCCTAGTGAAGAAAATACCCACCAATATTCAAAGACTTTTGAAGCTCTCAAGCTCTTTTTGCCTGAAAGCTGTGCCCACATTATATTGGTTGGCTATCAATTGTAAATTTAGATTTAGGTATGGTGTGTTAAGACGGGACTCAAATGCTTTTTATAATTAACTGAAATAAAGCACTATAGCTAACGTCCAACTGAGTTGCAACTCGGCGATCGGTTAGTTGCATCTCGGCAAATGCTTAGTTGCAACTCAGTGATTGCATAGTTGCAACTAACTTTTACCTCTCCTAAAGCCTAATCGTTGGGGGCACAAAAAGAACCACAAAACATAGTAGATTCCTTTGCCAATTTTCTCTCCAACGGCATACGAAATTGTTATTTAGCAAGTATTGATGAATTAGTGAGCTATAGTCTTATTTTATACTTATCTTTGTGGAAATAATGAGAAAGGGACACTTGGGTATGGATATCGGGAATAACGACCCACTTGCCTCAGAAAAATAATTACAACCCGAATACGAACTCAAAAGCAAGAAGAGTATTTATTGACTATGAATGGAAAAACCGTTGTAACAGGTGTGATAGGAGCTGATGCTCATGCGGTTGGCAACAAAATCATCGCTTATGCCTTATCTCAAGCAGGCTACAAGGTGGTTAATCTTGGAGTGATGGTTTCTCAAAGCGAATTTATTAACGCAGCTATAGAGACTAATGCTGATGCTATTCTCGTCTCTTCGCTCTATGGTCATGGTGAGATTGACTGCCAAGGTCTAAGAGAAAAGTGCGATGAGGCTGGTCTAAAGAATATACCACTATTAGCAGGTGGTAACCTCGTTGTAGGCAAGCAGGAGTTTAAGGATGTAGAAGCTCGATTTAAGAAAATGGGCTTTGACTGTGTTTATCCACCAAATACCCCAATCGAAAAAACCATAGAAGACCTACATAAGATCTTTGGGCTATAGTACTTCTCAGCATTATGTCTAAATTCTATGCATTTGCATATATCAAACGACTTAATAATATCTGACTAAAAGATGAAGTACCTTACCGCTGACTTTGGAAGCACATACACCAAAGTGACAGCTATTGATACCGACAAGTGCGAGATAGTAGCTACAGGTGCCGCCTTTACTACTATTGAGACTGATGTGATGGAGGGTCTCTCAAATGCCCTTAGTGATCTTGCAAACAAACTTGGATCCCCTTGGCAATACGACCGTTTTCTGTGCTGCAGCAGTGCAGCAGGTGGGCTCAAGATGATTGCCTCGGGTCTTGTCCCAGAATTGACTGCCAAAGCAGCTCGAACAGCTGCTAGCAGTGCAGGAGCAAAGGTGGTTAAGACCTACTCCTTTGAGATTAGCCGTAAGGAAGCCGAGGAAATTGAGCAGATTGCCCCTGATCTGATACTCCTTTGTGGTGGTACAGATGGTGGTAATCGCGAAACCGTTATCAATAACGCCAAGCGATTGTCGACCGTTAAAGGTAATTTTACTATCGTAGTGGCTGGCAATAAAAATGCTTCGGAAGAGGTAGATAAAATACTGACTGAGGCAGGAAGGCCACACGTCATTACAGATAACGTGATGCCCGACTTCAATACACTCAATGTGATTCCTGCAAAAGAGTGTATCATGCAGCTGTTTATTGACCAAATCATTGATGCTAAAGGATTGCACCAAGCTCAGGCTATGGCCAATAATGAAATCATCCCTACCCCATTGGCAGTTTTGAGAGCGTGCGAGCTACTCAGTATGGGTACACGCAACGAAAAAGGGATTGGTGAGATGTTGGCTGTAGACTTAGGTGGAGCAACCACTGATGTCTATTCAATTGCTAAGGGTGAGCCACAATCTGCTAATATTGTACAAAGAGGGCTTCCAGAGCCTCATAATAAGCGTACCGTTGAGGGCGACTTAGGCATGAGGTATAGCCTCTCATCACTAGCTGATGAACTTGACCTACACGATGTAGGTGCTGAACTGGGACTCACAGCTGATGAGCTACAGAATTGGGTCAATACTTGTGTAGCAAAGCCCTCCACACGAGCCACAGACGAAAGAGAGTCCAAGATGGAAAAGGCTCTAGCCAAAGGGGCTGTCTCAATAGCAATTGATCGGCATGTTGGACATATGAAGTCAGTGTATACCCCTATGGGTCAACTATATACCATTGATGGGAAAGACCTCACTAAAGTCGAAAATGTGTTGGGCATTGGTGGAGCCATTATCCATAGTGATGACCCAGCATTTGTGCTTAGTGGGGCTCAGTTTGATCCTGCACACTTTGAAGCTGCTAGACCAAAGGAGCCAAAGTTCATGATCGACAAAACTTATATTATGGCATCGATGGGGCTACTCAGCCAAGAGCTACCAGACGTGGCACTTAAAATAATGAAGAAAGAGCTCGTTTTGGTGAACTAAATTACATAGAAGATACGCTTAGTAGCTTCTATCCTTATGAGATTAAGACAATTAACAACCCACACTTATATATAAGTAAACTATAGTATGGAAATCCGTAACGTCCGCATTAGCGATGCAGAATTTCAAAAAGAGAGAGAAGAGGTCTTACAACAATGGCCTACTGGTGCACATGTAGACTTTGAAGAGGCCGTAGAGTACCAGAAAAAGATTCCAAAGTCACAGCGCTTTGATGAGAAGCTCCAAAAAGCTGATAAAGCTGGTGTAACATTGATTCAGCCTCGAGCAGGTGTAGCTCTTTATGATGAGCACATTAAGCTCCTACAGTTCCTAGAGAGAGAAGGTGAGGCAGATCTTCTTCCATCTACTGTTGATAGCTACACACGTCTGAATAGATACAACGAAGCACAAGTAGGTATTGAGAAGAGTAAGGAGAGCGGGCGCTCGATGCTTAATGGTTTTCCAATCGTCAACTATGGAGTAGAGATTTGCCGTACAGTGACCTCATCTTTGAGGAATCCAGTGCAAGTAAGACACGGTACCCCTGATGCACGACTCCTAACTGAGATTTCAATTGCAGGTGGATTTACCTCTTACGAGGGTGGTGGTATCTCTTACAATATCCCCTACTCTAAAGATCACTCACTAGCTAAAACCATCCGCTATTGGCAGTATACGGATAGACTTTGTGGTATGTATGCAGAAGCTGGTGTTGA
>NZ_HF988932.1:6110-11755 GCF_000435035.1 Porphyromonas sp. CAG:1061
ATATTAACCGCGAGCCATTCGGGCCCCTTACAGGTACATTGATTCCTCCATGTATCTCCAACTCTGTGGCGATCATTGAGGCTCTCTTGGCTGCCACACAAGGTGTTAAAGACCTCACAGTGGGATATGGTCAGTGTGGTAACCTCATCCAAGATGTGGCTGCGATCCGTGCCCTGAAGAAGCAAACTAATGAGTATCTAGCCAAGTATGGATTTGGTGATGCAAAGGTGACCACAGTATTCCACCAATGGATGGGAGGATTTCCACAAGATGAAGCTAAGGCATTTGGAGTGATCTCTTGGGGCTCAGCAGCTGCCGCACTTGCTAAAGCTACAAAAGTTATCGTAAAGACTCCTCACGAGGCGATGGGTGTGCCTACTATGGAGGCGAATGCCGCCGGTCTTCGTGCTACTAAGCAGGTGATATCTATGCTCAGAGACCAAGACTTTACAAATATCCCAGCGGTAGTTGCCGAGGCTGAAATTATTGAGGCAGAGGTTAACCAGATATTGGATAAGGTGTTCGAGCTAGGTAATGGAGACCTTGCACAAGGTGTCATTGCTGCCTTCGAATCTGGAGTACTCGATATTCCTTTTGCTCCAAGCAAGTACAACGCCGGAAAGGTGATGCCTGCCCGTGATAATAATGGTGCAGTCCGCATTATGGATTCTGGCAACCTTCCACTCAGTCAGGACATTCTCAACTTCCACCGTGAGAAGCTAGAGGAGCGTGCCAAGAGTGAAAATCGTACTGTTAGCTTCCAGATGGTGATTGACGACGTATATGCTATCAGCAAGGGATTCCTTGTTGGTCGCAAGCAATAACAATAGAAAATACAAACAAAACAATTAACTACATATACTACAATTATGAAAATCAAAAAGGTAGTTTGTGCAGCTGGTAAGACAGGTTTTTACTTTGACGACCAGCGTGCCATCAAGAGAGGTGCCGTAAGTGATGGTGCTTTCTACTCAGGAGAAGTTGTTACAGAGGGCTTTACGAGTGTTCGTCAGGCAGGTGAGTCTATCTCCGTTCTATTTATTCTAGAAGATGGACAAATAGCTCACGGAGACTGCGCAGCAGTTCAGTATTCTGGTGCAGGTGGTCGTGACCCTTTGTTCCTTGCTAAGAACTTCATTCCTGTAATCCTCAAAGAGATTGCTCCAATGTATGAGGGTAAGGAAATTACCACTTTCCGCGAAATGGCTGATAGAGTGGATAAGTTTGTACGCCCAGAGACTGGAAAGGCTTTCCACACCGCAATCCGTTATGGTGTGACCCAAGCTTGTCTTGATGCAGTTGCTAAGAGTCAGCACAAGCTTATGGCTCAGGTGATTGCTAAGGAGTACAACACCAAGATTGCTGATAAGATGATTCCTATCTTCACTCAGTCTGGTGACGATCGCTACGTCAATGCAGATAAGATGATCATGAAGGGCGCGGAGGTACTTCCTCACGCACTATTCAACCACGTAGAGCAAAAGACTGGTCTTAAGGGCGAGAAGCTACGTGCTTATGTTGAGTGGCTACGCAATAGAGTGATTGAAAAGCGTACTTGTGAGAGCTATAACCCTATCTTCCACATCGACGTATATGGTACCCTTGGAGTGGTATTTGACAATGACTTCAAGAAGATTGCCGAGTATATCGCTGACCTTGCAGAGGTAGCTAAGCCATTCCACCTCCGTATTGAGGGTCCAGTAGACGTTGAGGAGAAGCAAGCTCAAATCAAGGCACTTCACGCTATCCGCCAACATATGGATGAAATGGGATGCTCTGCAGAGATTGTTGCCGATGAGTGGTGCAATACCCTAGAGGACATCATCGACTTTTCTAAGGAAAAAGCTGGGCATATGGCTCAGATCAAGACTCCAGACCTTGGTGGCATCAACAATGCTATCGAAGCTGTGCTATACTGCCAGCAGCACGATATGGGAGCTTATCTAGGTGGCACTTGTAACGAGACCAACCGCTCTGCTGAGATCTGTGCACACATCGCCATGGCCACCTCTCCAGACCAAATGCTAGCTAAGCCTGGTATGGGTGTAGATGAAGGCTACATGCTTGTGTACAATGAGATGAGTAGAATTATTGCCCTTAAGGACATCATCTAAGTGAGTATAAAGAAAGAAATGGAAGAGATTAGAGTATTATCCCCAACCGCTATTCTTGGTTATGGCTTCCCATTGGAGTCATTCCAAGAGGGTATGAAGCGTAAACCAGATGTCATTGCTGTGGATGCAGGGTCTACCGACCCAGGTCCATACTATCTAGGTGCAGGCATCTCTTTTACAGATCGTAATTCTGTAAAGCGTGACCTTGAGATTATGATTCCTGCAGCTATTGAGGCAGGTATTCCTGTAATCATTGGTTCATCCGGTGGTTCAGGTGGTCGCCCTCACGTAGAGATTAATCGCAAGATCATTGAGGAGATCGCACAGGCTAAGGGGCTAACCTTTAAGTATGCAGAGATTTCAGCTGAGTTTGATAAGGAGCTAGTACGTAAGTACTTTAAGGATGGTAAGATCACTCCACTGTCTCCAGCACCCGAACTCAAGGAGCAGGACATTGACGATGCAGTACGTATCGTAGCACAGATGGGTGAGGAGCCATTTATTGAGGCGCTCAATAATGGTGCTCAAGTGATCCTCGCTGGTCGTGCTTACGACCCAACTGTATTCTCCGCACTAGCTATCTCTAAGGGTTATCCAAAAGGACTAGCTATCCACATGGGTAAGATCCTAGAGTGTGCAGCTATCTGTGCACTTCCAGGCAGTGGTAGCGACTGTATGTTTGGTTACCTCCGTAAGGATCACTTTGAGCTAGAGACTCTTTCTCCAGACCGTAAGTGTACTACCCTATCTATTGCTGCTCATACTCTTTATGAGAAGTCAAATCCTTATATGTTACCTGGTCCTGGTGGACGTCTTAACCTTCACAATACCACTTTCGAGCAGGTAGCCGATAATCGAGTACGTGTAGCTGGTACTGTATTTGAGCCCACCGATGGTTACTTCGTGAAGCTAGAGGGTGTAAGGCGTGTAGGATATCGTACAATTGCTGTAGCTGGTGTTACAGACCCTATCTTCATCAGCAAGGTAGATGAGATCACTGAGGCGGTACGTGCAAGAGTGGATAATAACTTTAAGGACTACGGAATGAGCAACTATTTCCTAGACTTTAAGGTCTATGGAAAGGGTGGCGTGATGAATATGTTCCCAGGCGTTAAGTGTGATACTGGCAACGAGCTTCTCATCATCATTGAAGCAGTAGGAGCTACACAGCAAGAGGCTGATACTATTTGTAGTTTTGCACGTAGTACGTTGCTACACTTTGGCTATGAGGGTCGTATCTCTACTGCTGGTAACCTCGCATTGCCATTCTCACCATCCGACGCACACATGGGTGAAGTATTTGAATTCAATGTCTATCACCTAATGAAGGTAGAAAGCCCAACGGCTCTCTTCCCTATCACTTACCGTGAGTTCAATAATGGAGTAGCTAAATAAAGGAAGGATAAAACTATGCAAACATATAAGTTAGTCGATATGGCTTCAGTGATCAGGAGCAAAAACTCTGGTCCCTACGAGCTTACTTTCGATATTATATTCAAGACCTTTGATGATTACAACTTCTTCAAGAAGCATGAGCCTATTAATAAGTCATCTTTCGCAAAGCTTTACGGCATTGCCGAGGAGGATGTGCTACAGGTGATTTATTTCGACCCTGCAAAGGCAGTAAAGGCCACCATCAAGCGTCCAATCCCTAGTGGTGCACTAGGAGAGACTGATGTGTATGGTGCTCAACAGCACGCCCCACTCATGAAGTTCACTTTTGATGCATAATCATCACAGTGCAAAGCCAAAGAGATTGCAGGAGCATTGGGTCTCCACGCAATACTATGCCCCTAGGGGTAAGGAGAGACTCCTTACCCTTGGGGAGCAATTGGCTCACTTTCATCTGAGCTTTACAGATCGCCTTATCGGCTTTATCGGTGACGCAGGGAGCGGTAAAAGTTCACTGATTAAGGGAATATTTCCTGGTCTAGAACTTGCTAATGACGATGATGTCCTTGACCCTCGTAAGATTATGCAAGTAAGGCAAGGGATGGAAAACCTCAGAGAGGCCTCTACCTACCATATTGACATGCGATTTCAGACTGCATTTACTCAGATGTATGAAATCGTTGACTTTGTTCAAGAGGCTCTGGATAAGGGCAAGCGAGTAGTTGTAGAGCACTTCAATCTACTCAATCAAGCACTAGGCCGCAATGCCGATATCATCTTTGCTATTGGTGAGGAGATCATCGTTACACGACCTAGCATTTTTGGGCCCCAACCACAAACTCTATACGATATTGTCCACACTTCACTGCTTTATCGTAAGATGGCTCACTCTGCCGAAGAGGTAGCAAGCTATGCACTAGATAAACTATTCGGGCTAGATATGTCTAAGTATTATAGTGCGGATGTACCCTCGGGCTTTGTCTTGAAATTCAATGAGGATCCAAAACTTTCACGAAGCGATTTGGACCGACTTGAGGAAGAAATTATTCATTTAATCAATGAGGATATCTCTATTGATTATTATGATGAAGACCATATCCGAATGGGTAATGAGATAAAGCCTTGTGATGGTCCTCGTATTCATGTCCGCTCTACAGGTGAAATAGAGAACTTTTCATTACACAAGGAGCTCATCTACGACAAAAGGTACGACGCCTACTGCCTCATAGGCCTTCTGGATAAAGATCCTAAGAGCCACGAAGAACTCAATAATAGAAACTCATTCTACTTTTTAGGCAAGAAATACTAACGTATAGATATGAGAGAAATCAATGTAAAGCAGATTTCAGAGCTTGTCAGTAAGCTATGTATTGAAGCCTGCTACTTTATGACTCCAGACATTCACCAAAAGATTACGGAGTCCAAATTAATAGAAAAGTCTCCCTTGGGACAAGAAATATTGGGAACCCTCCTCGAAAATAGCCACATTGCCCGCACCCAAGAGAAACCTCTTTGTCAAGATACCGGTATGACGGTTGTCTTTGTTAACCTTGGGCAAGATGTACACGTGATTGGTGGATCTATTGAAGATGCAATCAATGAGGGGGTTAGAGAGGGTTACGAAAAGGGCTATCTACGGAAGTCAGTAGTCAATGATCCTATTCTTCGGGAGAATACCAAAGACAATACTCCAGCAGTAATACACTATAACATCGTACCTGGTGATAAAATTGAAATAGAAGTGTCTCCCAAGGGCTTTGGTAGTGAGAATAAGAGCCAACTCAAGATGCTTACACCAAGTCAAGGTGTTGAGGGTGTAAAGGACTATGTAGTTCAGGTTGTATCAGAGGCTGGTGCCAATCCTTGTCCTCCCATTATTGTCGGTGTAGGTATTGGCGGTACGATGGAGCGTTGTGCCTATTATGCCAAGCATGCTTTACTTCGTCCAGTAGGTCAACACAGCTCCAAGCCACACATCAAAGCTATCGAAGAGGAGCTTCTGGAGCGTATCAACAAACTAGGAATTGGCCCTGCTGGATTTGGCGGTACCACTACCGCACTTGCTGTAAATGTTGAGGTAGGTGCCACACATATTGCGGGACTACCAGTTGCTGTGAATATTGGCTGCCATGCTACACG
>NZ_HF988932.1:11767-27460 GCF_000435035.1 Porphyromonas sp. CAG:1061
GGCTGCCATGCTACACGACATGCCCATGGTGTATTGTAAGAGACACAAACTTATAAGCTACTAAAATGAGTACAGATAAACGCATTATAACCCCTCCCCTGACTGACGATGTTATTAAGACACTGCATGCAGGCGATATGGTCTATATTTCTGGCACTATCTATACCGCCAGAGATGCAGCCCATCTAAGACTGGTAGAGATGCTTAAGGAGGGTAAGCCTATGCCCTTTGACTTCAAAGGGCAAATCGTCTATTATGCTGGACCTGCTCCTGCAAAGCCTGGAGAGCCAATTGGATCGGTAGGACCTACCACTGCTGGTAGAATGGATGCCTACTCCCCTACCCTTATGAAGCAAGGTCTTAAGGCTATGATAGGCAAAGGTCTTCGTAGCCAAGAGGTGATTGATACTCTTAAGTCTGAAACCGGAGTTTATTTTGCTGCCATAGGTGGTGCAGCTGCTTTGATGGGACAAAGAGTAAAGAAAGCTGAAGTGATTGCATTTGATGACCTAGGCCCAGAAGCAATACGTCGCTTAGAAGTTGAAGAACTTCCTGTAATCGTAGCTATTGACTGCCAAGGTAATAACGCATACGAGAAAGGGAGAAGTCAATTTGCCGAATAAGGGGCAGACTAATCAAATTAAAAAAAAGAGAGAGGACCCATAAAAGGTCCTCTCTCTTTTTGCATCCTATTTATGGAGATTGAATAAGATCTCCAGTCCTCCAGATGAATGAATACGCGCTTCTACCTCTCCACCATGTAGTAGGATAGAATTCTTTACGATACTCAATCCTAGGCCAGTACCTCCGCTTTCTCGAGTTCGTCCCTCATCCACACGATAGAATCGCTCAAAGATGCGGCTAAGTTGCTTTTCATCTACTCCCTTACCAGTATCGTAGTAGCTAAAGAAGAGATGATTTTCATCTTGATGATAGCAATTAATCACCATTTCAATCCCCTCTCCGGCATATCTCAAGGAGTTCTCCACCAAGTTTTGGAATATTGAATAGAGGAGTGATTCATTTCCCTTTACCTGAAGATCCTCAGGCAGATTGTTTTGCAATTTATCACCTTTCTCATTGATCTTAGTGAGGAAAGCAACTCTTACCTCCTCCACAATCTGGTGAAGCGAAACTGTACTGAATTCAAATGCCCTAGTAGGCTCATCTAGCTTAGTCAGCAATCCGATATCCTTCATCAAATCACTAAGTCTAAGAGTTTGGTCGTACGCCTTTTCAATAAAGTGCTTTTGTTTATCCTCGGGAAGCTCCATAAAGTTAAGCGTCTCAAGGTACCCTCTTATAGAGGTTAATGGCGTACGTATCTCATGCATAATATTACTGGTCATCTCCTGCTTCAGCTGCCGATTCTTTTCCTGTTCAGTAATATCCTCAATAGTAATTTCAAAACTACCATACTCCGATTTAAGAGCCTTCACCTCGTAAGTCTTCCCCCCTTTAGGGATCAGAATTGATATGTGCTGCTCCTCAGACTTATCCTCAATAAAATGCTTTATCGGTAGCATCAAAGGGTCTTCGATCAGTTCGCCTGCATCAGTAATAGGGTTACTAGCCAGCAAATTGGCATATTGAATAAAGTGAGCATTGGCATATTCTACACTGTGCGCCATATTAAAGAGAGCGATCCCGATATGCGAGAGCTTAAAGTGTTGAATGAGTCTTTCTTTAGCATTTTCAATCTTATGCCTTGCATCCTCTTTTTGTCTTAATATCCTCAAGAGTTGCTCCGACACATCGTCCAACTCAGTCTCCCCCACATCTATATCTTGCTCATAATCGCCATCAGCTATCTGCTTAGTCAGCTTATTGAGCTGCGTCAGCATCCGATCATATCGCTTTGTAAGTAGATATACAAAGAGGGCCATCAACAAAAAGAAAGTGATAGAGACATAGATAAATACTCGGCTCGACTTGAGTTTTTGCTGTAGCTCTAAATCATAAGGAAGCGCTGTGCGGACATAGTGATCGTCATAATAAGTGGCATAGTACAAAAAATCTCTATCCATTGTAGCTGACTTTCGCTTAGCTACACCATGCTTATTAAAGCGCGCTTCTCTTAGCTCTGGTCGTTTATCATGATTTTCCATCCCCGATACATTGCCAGCTTCATTATCCATTAGGACTTTCCCGTCATTGGCAATAATAGTGATCCTTAACTCATCTGGGAGGTCCGATACGAGTGAGTCCAGGTGACCAAGGTCAAAGGATTTACTGATCAGCTCATTATAGCTATCCAACTTTGAGGTAAGTAGATTAAGTCTATACTGTGCCTCACTCCGCTGCTGTACTACCACCAAAGAAGTAGCGAAAAGAGCAGTGACTAAGATAATCCACCCAAATAATCGCCGTGTAAATTTAGTTTGTAACTTCATAATTATAGGTCATTAATTTGCACTAAAGGTATAGCCAAAGCCTACTCTATTCACGATACATCCCGCATATTCTCCGAGC
Organism: Porphyromonas sp. CAG:1061; assembly: GCF_000435035.1. NCBI lineage: Bacteria > Pseudomonadati > Bacteroidota > Bacteroidia > Bacteroidales > Porphyromonadaceae > Porphyromonas > Porphyromonas sp. CAG:1061. The sequence continues at coordinate 14,240 of NZ_HF988932.1, forward strand.
TTCTTGCGTAATCTGGCAATATGCACATCCACAGTACGCTCTAGTACAAGGCTATTATCTGGCCATACACTATCCAAGATTTCAGCTCTTGAAAAGATCCTCCCTTCACTTGTCACGAGCAACTTGAGGATATCATATTCCGTTTTTGTCACTTCAATGACACCTTCAGGCGTAGAGACTTCCATTGCATTCAAATCAATAGTAATTGCCCCTTTATGCAAAATGTCATGGTTCTTTTCACTTGAATTATCTTGCCGGTGGCTATAGGTCCTGCTAAGAACGCTATGTACTCTAGCAATCAACTCCTTAATTGAAAAAGGCTTTTTGATATAATCATCTCCTCCTATCGAAAAGCCTGTCAGCATGTCATTTTCAGTATCCTTGGCAGTGAGGAATATGATTGGGATCTGATTTCCCTGCTTGCGAATATAGTCAGCCATCTTAAAGCCCGACATTCCTCCCATCATCACATCTAGGATAATCAAGCAAAAGGTCTCGTCTAGCATCTCCATAGCCTCCTCTGCTGAGGAAGCGGTGACCACCTCATACCCCTCATACTCTAGATTAAATTGTAGAATATCGGTAATATCCACCTCGTCATCAACGACAAGAATCTTCTTAGCTTTCTCCATCATTAACATGTCTTATATCACTTCCCTTCACCAGATAAATAGTCGACTCAGCTATGTTGGTAGCACTGTCTCCGCATCGCTCCAGATTATGCCCTACTCCCTCTAGGTTAAGCAATACCTGCACATCGTTTTCTTGTAGTTCGACGTGAGAAAAAAGCTTACATAGCAGTGCTCTCAAGCTATGGTACATCTCATCCATTACTTCATCACTACCAATCACCTCCACAGCAGTTTCATACGATTCATTTGTAAAAGACATCACTGCATTTCGCACCATCTGAGTGACATGATCCGTCATCTGAATAATCAAACCTCTCACCTCATAAAGGCGAGTATCACTCATCGGTAATTCTCTCACAAATCTAATGATATTAAGCGTCATATCCCCAATTCGTTCAAGGTTCGTAGTCAGATCCTGATAAGCAATGATCCGTCTGAGGTCCTCCGCTACAGGCGAAAACTTGAATATCGAGAAGGCTACCTCCTCCCTAATTTTCACCTCTAGGCGATCAATAATGATTTCATTTGATAGAGCTTCTTCATAAAGTGCCTGACTTTTCGGTTCATCAAATAGCTGCTTCAAGATAGTCAGCTGCAGTATTGTGTTTTTTGAGATCAGCTCAAATTGATTACGTAGGATCTGCAGCTGCAACTCCTTAATTCTATTAGAATAAAGATTATTCATCATCATAAATGGCAATGATATTAACTAAATACACCTGTTAGATACGCCTCCGTCTCCTTGTGCTTCGGATTCGTAAACATTTGGTCCGTATCACCATACTCAATTAGCTCCCCTAAATACATAAATACTGACTTATCCGACAGTCTAGCAGCCTGACTCATATTGTGCGTCACAATGACAATCGTATACTGCTCCTTAAGCTCCATAATTAGCTCCTCAACCCTATTAGTAGAGATTGGGTCCAAAGCAGATGTCGGCTCATCCATTAAGAGCACTTCAGGCCTCAGAGCAAGAGCTCTAGCAATACAGAGTCTCTGCTGCTGCCCTCCAGAGAGAAAAGAGCCACGCTTCTTCATAGAGTCCTTCACCTCATCCCAAAGAGCTACACTCTCAAGGCTTGTCTGTACGATCTCCTCCTTCTCCTCTTTAGAGAGCTTGATCCCATTCAGCTTATATCCAGCCAATACATTATCCTCAATAGACATCGTTGGGAATGGATTGGGGCGCTGAAATACCATACCAGCTCTACGGCGTGCAATCATCGGATCCATAGCAAGCATATCTTCACCCTCGATAAGGATTTCACCCTCCACCTTAATATCGGGATACAGATCATGCATTCTATTAATAGCCCGTAGCAAGGTACTCTTTCCACAGCCACTTGGTCCCATTATAGCAGTTACGAGGTTTTTGTAAATCGTCAAGTTGACATTCTTAATCGCTTTTTTCTCTGGACTATATGATACTGATAGATCCTTTACCTCTATGATTGGGGACAGCTCTTTATCTGTGGCACAATCTCTTGAAAGCACCTCAGGGGAGACCGGTCTATTCGTTACTTTTATTTCATTCATATTCATCAAAAACTTATATCCTCCATTTTGCTGCCACAGACTTCGCGAGAAGGTTCATTCCTAAGATCAAAAGCAATAGCAAGAGCGACGACGACCAAACTAAGTCAGCCAAAATAGGGTTACTGTAAAACTCCCAAATAAGTAAGCTTATTGCACTCATCGGACGAGTTAAATCAAAGTGGACATAGGTGGCACCAAGAGCGGTCACCATCAGAGGAGCTGTCTCGCCCATTACACGAGATATTGCCAAAAGGATCCCAGTAAAAATACTGCCAAACGCACTAGGGACCACAACGGTAAACATGACCTTCGTATAAGAGCCACCCAAAGCCAGACCCGCCTCTTTTAATGTTCCTGGCACCATCCTCAACCCCTCCTCTGTACTGCGAATAATCATCGGGATCATCATAAACCCTAAGGCAACCCCTCCAGCCACAGCACTATAAGTATGCATAGTTTTAACCACTAGCATATAGACCACAATTCCCCAAACGATACTCGGAACACCTTGTAAAATATCGGTCAGAGTACGAACTACATTGGCAAGCTTAGCATCCTGCTTTTCGGATAAAAAGATACCAGTAAAGAGGCCTAAAGGAATGGAAAGGACTGTCGCAATCAAAAGCATCACAAAGGTCCCTATGATACCATTCAAAATTCCAGAAGGAGTAGACTGAGTAAATAGGTCAATATTGAAATGGCTCCAACCCTTCACCACCAAGTCAATCAATATAGAGAGAAGCGGAATAGCAGTGAGTAGACTAAAGACAATCACTACTATATAAGCTGTTCGGCTAAGTGTCTGTCGCCTCTTTGGACTTCCTGTTCGCTTTGAAATGACGTCAATGCTTTTCATTTATGGATCCCTTGCTATTTTCTATTAATACGATTCACGATTCCCTTTGCGATGAGGTTAATCAGCGCTGTAATCAAAAAGAGCAGAAAACCGATGGCAAAGAGAGCACTCAGCTTTACTCCCGACGCTTCTCCAAATTGATTGGCGATTACACTAGCCATCGTATCACCTGTATCCCTAAGACTTAGCGGTACTCCACTCGTGTTACCGATCAACATGGTGACCGCCATAGTCTCGCCTAAGGCACGCCCAAAAGCTAAAATGTAAGCAGCGAATATACCACTACCCGCTACAGGTACACTAATGTTTCTAATAACCTCTAGCCTAGTGGCCCCCAAGCTATAAGCTCCTTCCTTCAAATCCCTAGGTATCATACCAATAAATTCGGCACTTAGTGAAGAGGCATAAGGGATGATCATGATAGCTAATACAATTGAGGCGAGAAGAACACCAAACCCTTGTGCATTGACATTCAGCATGATCAGAATTGGGCGAACAGTATAAAAGCCCCATAGTCCATACACAATTGAGGGAATACCAGCAAGCAAATCTACTATTGCACTTACTACGGTAGCCACCTTTTTACCCCTAAAGTATTCACCTGTAAATAGTGCCACACTAAGAGAGAAAGGGATGCAGAATAATAGCGCTAGCAATGAAGTAAGCAATGTGCCAGTAATAAAAGGAAGGGCTCCAAACAACTGTGATCGATCCGACCATTCAGTAGAGGTCATAAAATCAATCAGACCAAACTCCTTAATAGCAGGTAAGCTCTCAGAGGTAAGTGCATAGAGGATCCCTCCTGCAATGAGTATCACCCCTACTCCAGATACTAGTAGCAGAAGATCAAATAGCTTATCTCTCATATTAGCCATTAATGCCAAGTGGTCAGTAATTAGAAAAGACTAATACACTGACCACTTTATTTTACTGCTTTATAGTAATATCCTTTACCAATTGACCATCGTAAGTCATGCTATTGATTACATTGATAGCATTCATACGAGCCACTTCAGGCAGAGGAGAGAAGTAGTTTTTTCTAGCACTTGCTACACCTTTATCCCCTACAATGTAGAGCAAGAAATTTTGAAGTGCTTTAGCCTGTTGGATAGTTCTATTATTGTAAGCTTGCTCTTTATAAACTATAATCCAGGTAAATGTGCTGATCGGGTATGCACCTACTTGTGGAGAATTGGAGATGACCATACGCGTATCAGCGGGCATATCAGTGGTATTAGCACTAATAGAAATCGTCTCCATATTGGCCTCCACATATTCACCTCGCGAATTAAGCATCTTGGCAGAAGGGATATCTTGTGCCAATGCATACTCAGACCCTAGATAACCAATAGCACCCACAGTTTGAGAAATCACCCCTGCTACCCCAGGATTACCCTTTGCAGCAATACCTTTACTAAAGTCCACCGATTTTCCCGCTCCGATAGTGGCTCGCCAAGTCTCATCTACTTCGCTCATAAACCCAGTGAATACAGCCGTTGTACCACTGCCTTCGCTACGATAGACTGGGGTAATAGCTTGGTCGGGCAAGTTAATGCCAGGATTTATTGATGCAATCAGAGGATCATTCCAATTGGTCACTTCACCAGTGTATATTTTAGTCACCAATTCAGGAGTCATATTAAGTTGATCAACTTGTGGTAGATTATACCCCATCACCACCCCACCAATACAAGTAGGGATATGCAGTACCTCAGGCATAGCACCCATCTCCTTATCACTCAGAAATACATCGGTCCCGCCAAAGTCTACAGTCAAGTCCTGCAGATTTCGGATACCTGCACCACTACCAGTAGCACCATAGCTTACACGTATGCCATACTCATCACCAAATTGCTTAGTGATGTCTTTATAAAAAAACTCAGGGAATGTGGCGCCTGCTCCACTCAGTGATACCTCTTTATTGCCACACGAACTTGCTAGTAACATCACAAGTATTAGGAGTACACTAGTCTCTACACATCTCTTTAGCTTCATACCATTTTTCTAAAAACAATTGTTATACAAGGGCGAGTGGACTAACTGCCTAACCCTACCACCTATTTCACCGCAAAGGTAGCATATAGTAATTGCAGAGAAATTACGAGCGTGTTACATTCTTGTTACGACAATAGGAGAGAAGAGAATATTGCACGAATTGGCATTCTCACATAGATAAACTGACGATAAAAAAGAATGCTCTCACTAAGAGATTAAAGCAGAGGAGAAAACAGTCTAAATATCGACTGCAAAAATCTTAAACCTATCTTGCGCTTCCTCCACTGATACGAATCAATAGGTACGCAATGAGTTTCAAGATTGCTTTTAATCGATTGCTCCAGCAATTGGGTAAATTGCTCATTATAGATAATAGATGTCAGCTCAAAGTTGAACTCCATGCTTCTAAAGTCCATATTAGCAGAACCAATATAAGAAATCCTACCATCCACTGTCATCAGCTTAGAGTGGTTGAACTCCCCATTAAAACGATGAATCTTCACCCCCGCCTCTAGTAGATTAGCATAATAAGATTGTGAGGCATACTTCACTAGCAGAGCATCACTATTCCAAGGTAGCACCAAGTGCACCTCCACCCCACTCAGTGCAGCACCGATCAACGCTTTATTAAGGCTATCAGTAGGCAAAAAGTAAGGTGTTTCAATATATATGTGCTTCTTAGCCTCATAGATACTTCTACTCCATGCTTGCAAGAGCGTTCTAAACTTATTGGTCGGGCCACTTGAAAAAGTCTGCATCCCCACATTGCGGACTTTAATCGCCGACTGATACGCTACAGAAAGATTAACACTCGGGATCTGTAGCTCTTCAGTAGGATTAAGGTAGTAATCTCTACTAAGAGCGATCTTACTTGCAAATCTCCAATCACTCATAAAGGCAGATGCCAGACCATTCACAGCCATACCAGTTACTCTAAAATGAGTATCCAGCCATCGCCCTTTCTTATTACCTATCGTGTAGTGATCCGCAATATTCATCCCCCCTATATACCCTATATTACCATCAATCACGACTACCTTACGGTGATTACGGTAGTTGATGTCGCTACGAAGAGAAGGCATCACAACCTTCAGAAACTGCCGAAACTCAATCCCAGCATCCGTCATCCGCCTATAGAATGACCTTCTAGCCCTAAAACTTCCCACGTAATCACACATCACACGCACCTTTACCCCCGCCCTAGCCTTTTCAATCAAGGCATCAGCCACACGTGTGCCAGTGTGATCATCAAGAAAGATATAGTACTCCACGTGAATAAATCGGCGGGCATTTCGAATATCCTCAAGTAGCGAATCCACCTTATCCACCCCACTTCTAAAGATCGCTACCTCATCCGCTCTCAAAATTCGAGCACTAGTTTCATACTCAACCATATCCCTAAGGAGTCGATACTCACTTTGCTCAGCGGGTAGCTCTTCAGAGATATTTGATGAGGTAGGAGTACTACTTAGATCAAAGCTATCATACGCATGCTTTTGGATTTTCTTTAGATGCCACTGCTCACGACCAAAGAGTAGATACAATACCACCCCAAGTCCTGGCAATAAGGTCAAGACCAGCACCCAGCTGAGCGCTTTATGAGGGTTGCGATTCTCTAATAGAATGACACAAATCAATCCTATAATGATAAGTACCAGTATTCCACTAAATATGTAGCCCCATGAAATCATAATACCAGCTCTCGATTTTAGTTATGTATTAATTCTTCTAAAGATACCAATATTTTATGATGTACAAAATTATACAAAGGCTTTCCATTTTCAACTCAATATATGAACTCTCTACTATAGCTTCAATAGATGAACAAAGAAGATTTACGATGAAGGGGGGGGGAGAGCGTGGGAAAAACAAGATCCCTCACTTGCCTTTTGTCAAGTGAGGGATCTATAATTATTGTGATACTCTAAGATTAGATTGTACCTAGAACCAATATGCTCACCAAGAGTGATAGGATGGAGTATAGCTCAGGGAAGACAGCCATCACCATAGTTGCGGCGAATACATCGTGACCATCAGCTGTTGCTGCGATACCATTGGCAAGGATACGGCCCTGTCTATTGGCAGAAGCGACTCCTACAATACCAAGAAGCAGTCCAAGGATGAGTATTCCAATCGCAGTTTGGAACGTCATCTCAGGAGTAATCTTACTAACTGCAAAGAAGTAGCCGATAAATCCATAAAGACCCTGTGAAGAGGGAAGAGCAGAAAGACCGATATACTTACCCATTTGGGTAGGGTCTTTGCGCATTGCTCCGATCACCGCTTGACCTGTGTAAAAAAGTCCGTACGCACTACCAATACCGCTGACACCTACCATCATAAAGATGCCGAGGTATGCTAAGATTAAGTTTAATTCCATAAGAAGTTGTTTGTCTTAGTTGTATATAAATTCTTTTGTTGTTTCTCAATTATCCACTTACTCTTCATTTGATTTGATCTCTCGAAGAGGATTGTAAGCTTTTCCCCCTCCTTCGTATTGGGAGTTATTAAAATACTCCACAAATATCAATCGTATAGGGTGTACCAATGCTCCGATGGTGGTCAGTGCAAAATTGATGCCATGACCAATCAGGAGAATAACAGCTCCAATAGGTATTGCTAGGAATATTGGCAAACCAGCAGTGGCCATCCCAGCTAGTTGGTTAAAGACGCCACCTAGCACAGCTCCCGTAAGTCCGATAGCAAATAGGCGGATATAGGAGAGGGTATCTCCCAATAGACCAGTTGCCGCATTGTACGTATCCCACAATCCAGCCCCAAAGTTGACGAATATGTTTTTGCCAGGGCTATTATAGAATAGGACAAGTAGCACACAGATCCCTACAAAGCCATACAGTACATACTCTAGCCACTGAGGTAGGGTAATATCGACCATAGGCAACCCAAAGAGCAACCCTGCAGCAATAATCAGCGTAGGCCATGCATACGAAGAGAGGGCACGCTTAAATCCCACTTGCTTAGTACGCTTGAGTGCTCCGATATACTTAGCAAAGATAATCTGTATCACACCGAGTGCCAGTGAGATCACCATCATATTCTCGGACGAGATGAAGTACTCCTTAATCGAGGCGAGGAAAGGTACTTTGACCAGCTCAATACCGAAGAAAGAGCCACTCAAAAATCCCATTACTAGTCCACCAATTCCTAGCCATTGAATCAGTTCTAGAAGCATCTTCTTGGACTCCTTAGCCTTACGCTTCAAGATGGTAGCCACAATAAAGGTGAGCAAACCATAGCCGGCATCTCCAAAGCAGATACCAAAAAAGATCATAAAGAATGGAGCAATATAGGGAGTTGGGTCGAGCTCTCCATAATTAGGCAGAGAAAATAGCTCCACTATTGGCTCAAAAGCTTTAGCAAAGCGATTATTATGCAACTTGATTGGCACTTCGCTCTCATCACCTACCTCCAGTTCAGTAAAGGCAACGCCACTATCCTGAAGGTTTTGCTCCATCTCCTTAGCAATTCTCTCAGGCACCCACCCTTCAAGGATCACCAACTTATCGCCATAAAGCCGCTCTCCTTGAAGATTGGCATTGCTCATATTGTAAGTGTTAAGCAGCGTTGCCATCTCCTCGTCAAGGACCTCTGGATGATAAGCTAAATACTTTTGGGTATTCTCCAGTAACTGCTTCTTTTCGTGTAGCAATTCCTCATCTCGACTCAGCTGGCTGAGACTCTCCTTTGGCAGTTTCTGAAGATCTGCACCCTCTAATGTAGGAGGTGCCTCTGTAGGAGAAACCGTAACGAAGTATATATATCGCCCTTGGTCAGCTATTTTAATAGCTTGATATGCTTCTTCCCACGCTGGGTCATAGCTATTTTGCTGAGCCACCCAAAAATGGAGGTGATGACCTGACTCACGTAGCTTGGCAATGAGCTTAAGATCAAAGTCGCCCCAGACCTCTAGCTCTTTCTGTTTTTGCTCAACTAACATCAACTGATCGGATAGCTCCTGTAGCTTGTCAAGGGTCTCCTTATAGCTCTCAGTATAGAGGGTATATTCCTCTAGCACCTCCTTAGGGAGCTGGTCGTGAGCAATATCATCTCTCGTCTCCCCTTCTGCTAATGGATGACCATTGCGGAAGGTAGTGAGCCGTTGCTTGAGTTGCTTGATATCCTCCTGCTTCTGTAGATTTTGAGCAAAAGAGGCTATCTCCTTTGGATTGGTACGCTCCTTAATGTGTACCACTCCAAGTGCACGTAGTTGCTTCAGAAAAGATTGGTATTCTGGCTCGTAAACAAAGTAGGAATACCGCTTCATTGTTTCAATCATAGCTCTTCTCCTTTCCTTTCTTTAGCTTTTTCCTCTATATTGGCTCGCATTATCTTTTGTGACGCCTTAGAGAGTGACTCCTCATCCTCTAAGTAGCGCTTGATTTTGCGAATAGCATCTTGGTATCCAGGTATCTGCACCTTCTCAAAGAGATTAACCTTTTGAGTGGTCTTCCTACGAGCATGATCCAGCAAGTCTAGCTTGATGCGTCCGACCTCTGCTTCTATCCCAATAGTCGCCATGGATTTAATGAGCTGTGTCCCCTCCATAAACCACGATGGAGTAGTCAACAGACTAAATGGGTGCACTTCAAAGTCAATCTCTCCAAGCTCTGGTATCTGCACGCCCGCAAATCGCTTGATATGGATTTCCACATCATTCACTTGGACTATAGAGGGATCGAACTCATTCCAAAGGGCTACCATACTATCAAAGCTCTGCATACTCTCCTCCAGTTTCCGCTCCATCGCTTCCACATGGTCTTTGGTTCGCTTCACCTCCATTCGGAGGGCACTCTCCTTACTCTTAATGGTAGGGAGAGCTCTTTCACGAACCTTAAGTTGCTTGCGTTGCTCTTGTAGTGAGGTCTTATTGTATTGAAATTTTATAGCCATTATCTCTATCTCCTAAGAGCTCTTATTGAGCACTATTAGGCCAATACTTATCTACAAACTCTTGGCGGATATTCACCTCGGCAGGTGTAAAGTGCTCTGCAAAGAGTGACCAAGCAGTATCAAGCATCTCAGTAGTATCAATATTGACATCGATAGAAAGCAAATTTCTTGAGTACTCTCGAGCAAAGGCTAGAGCCCGCTGGTCATAATCGGTAAGGTCAAATCCATTCTCCTGCTTTGTCTGTGCATTGGCCGCATCAGCATATAGTCGCACAGAGGCATTCATCACTTGTGGATGATCCTCTCTTGTCTTTTTTCCAATCACCAATTGCTTAAGTCGCGACAAGCTTCTAAATGGGTCTACAATCACCTTACCCACATCGCTATCATGTCTTAGATAGAGCTGCCCCTCAGTGATATATCCAGTGTTATCTGGCACGGCATGGGTAATATCTCCACCTGATAGAGTAGTGACAGCAATAATAGTGATAGAACCACCGTCGGGGAATTGCACCGCTTTCTCGTAGATCTTAGCAAGGTCAGAATAGAGAGAGCCTGGCATAGAGTCCTTGGATGGGATCTGGTCCATCTTATTAGAGACGATTGCCAAGGCATCGGCGTAATTACTCATATCAGTAAGAAGCACCAGTACTTTTTCTTTTTTCTCTACTGCAAAGTACTCAGCAGCAGTCAGAGCCATATCAGGGATCAATAGTCGCTCAACTGATGGATCCTCAGTGGTATTGACGAAACTCACGATACGGTCAAGGGCACCAGCATTTTGGAATGTATTACGGAAGTAGAGGTAGTCATCATTGGTCAGACCCATACCTCCGAGGATGATCTTATCAGATTCCGCACGCATCGCCACAGTAGCCATTACTTGATTGTAAGGCTGGTCGGGGTCGGCAAAGAATGGAATCTTTTGACCCGTCACAAGGGAGTTATTGAGGTCGATACCTGAAATACCAGTAGCGATTAACTCCGAAGGTTGTTCACGTCTAACAGGGTTGACAGATGGGCCACCAATCTCTACTTCACGCCCCTCCACCTCGGGTCCGCCATCGATGGGCTCGCCATAGGCATTGAAGAAACGCCCAGCAAGCTGCTCGCTTACTTTTAGAGCAGGAGCGTGACCTAGAAATATCACCTCAGCATTGGTAGGGATATCTTCTGTTCCTCTAAATATCTGAAGGGTTACCTCATCACCATATATTCGTACCACCTGAGCTAGCTTGCCATTAACAAGAGCCAACTCATCAAATCCGACATCCTTAGCATTGAGGGTACAGGTTGCTTTGGTGATTTTAGTCACCTTGGTATATATCTTCTGAAAAGCTGTTGTTGCCATACTTTTACTATCTCTTTCAAAAAGTTTTACTCTGCTCCCTCTTCACTTTGGTTGGCTACCAATTGGTTCGCCTCCGCCAAGTACTTCTCAAATTGCTCACTCTTATACTCAGAGTAGTTCATCTGCTTCAGCAGGTTGATTAATCGCTTAAAGAAGTCAGAGACCTCTTCAAAGTTGTCAAAGGCAAAGTTCTTAGCACAGATGCCCATCACTAGCCTCATCATAAATCCCTGACGCTCAAGGGGAGTAATCTGGTCGATATCGTCGAATGCATCTTGCTGGTAGATGATAAAGTCAATCAACTCTGACTTCCAGAAGGTCTCGTGGTGGTCTAGTGGCACACCATCATCGCCCAAGATATTGATTTGCTCAGCCACTTCACGACCTCTCAGCATACGTCGTTTTGCCTCTTCTACAAGGTCCAGCCAACCCTCACCAGCACGCTTAGAGATATCCTCTCTAAACTCTGGATACTCAATGTACTTAGAGTAGCTCTCAATCGGATTGACTGCAGGGTAACGCTTACGGTCGGCACGGTCCTGCTCAAGAGCATAGAAGCAACGAGCCACCTTTTGGGTATTCTCCGTCACAGGCTCCTTTAGATTACCGCCCGCAGGGGAAACAGTACCAATAAAGGTGATGGATCCAGTCTTGCCATCATTAAGGTAAACAAAGCCGGCACGTGCATAAAAGTTGGCGATGATAGCCGAAAGGTCCATAGGGAATCCATCAGGTCCCGGAAGCTCCTCTAGTCGATTGGACATCTCACGGAGTGCTTGTGCCCATCGTGAAGTAGAGTCGGCCATAAGAAGTACTTTCAGCCCCATGCTTCTATAATACTCTGCCATGGTCATAGCGGTGTATACTGAAGCCTCACGTGCGGCCACAGGCATATTGGAGGTATTGGCGACGATGATGGTACGCTCCATCAACTTACGACCTGTATGAGGGTCCTCTAGCTCAGGGAACTCCTTAAATATCTCCACCACCTCATTGGCACGCTCACCACAGGCTGCCATAATCACGATATCTGCCTCGGCCTGTTTAGAGATTGCGTGCTGAAGCACCGTCTTTCCTGTACCAAAAGCACCGGGGATAAATCCTGTACCTCCCTCCACAATTGGATTCATGGTATCGATGACACGCACCCCAGTCTCGAGCAGCCTAAAAGGTCTTGGCTTCTCTTGATAGGCATTATTGGCTTTTTTTACTGGCCAACGCTGTACCATCGTCACATCATGGTCGTTGCCATCAGCATCCTGAAGAACAGCAATCACGTGATCTACATTGTACTCCCCTTCGGGGACAATGCTCTTAACGGTGTAGCTCCCTTCAAAAACGAAAGGCACCATAATCTTGTGGGGCTGGAAGTTTTCATCTACCTCCCCTAACCAACTAGCGGCTTCCACACTATCTCCCACTTTGGCAAGTGGCTTAAAAGCCCAAAGCTTCACCCGATCCAGAGGGTCGGTATACTGACCTCGACTCAGGAAGACCCCTTCCATCTTATCGAGGTCATTTTGAAGACCATCATAATTCTTAGATAGCATACCTGGACCTAGCTGTACTTCCAACATATGTTGCTCGAAAGTAGCTATATCACCCACACGCATACCACGCGTGCTCTCAAATACTTGCACAATGGCATGATTTCCCTCCACCTTAATTACCTCTGCCATCAGGTCACGCCCTTTCACTGTCACGTAGCAGATCTCATTTTGTGCTACTGGGCCGTCTGCGAGGATGGTCACGAGGTTGGAGACCACTCCTATCACCTTGCCGGTTGTTTTCATTTGTATCTTGTGTTTATTTATCTATCAACTTTCGTGTGTGTGCTTTACATCTATTCTCTTCGCCTTAGCTACCTGCTTAAGTTCCCTTTTGAAGTCCTGCATCTCCTCTCTAAATTCACCATTAAGAGTGGCTACAATAGTCTT
>NZ_HF988932.1:27468-39064 GCF_000435035.1 Porphyromonas sp. CAG:1061
ATTAAGAGTGGCTACAATAGTCTTGAAGCGTTGCTCGCCTTGAACCTTATCAAGCTTCTCCCAACGCTCAAGTATCTGAAGCTTCAGCAGATAGGTGAGCATTGCATTGATTGAGAAAATGTCTGTAAAGGTTACCTCATCTAGCAGGTTCCACTTGTATTCATCAATTCTCTCCTCTCTGATAGCCAAGTCCTTCTCATCGGCGATCCTACGCATTGCATCAACCATCTCTCCCTCTGGCAAATATGCAATTTCATGCCAATTGCCCTCTCGTAAGAGCTGATGAAGCGGACGCGTACCAAGAATATATTGCTCCCTTTTTAGCTTGAATTGGTCAGCAGTTATTGCCGCAAATATGGCTGCGATATCATATTCCAAAGCAAACCACTTGCGTAAAAAACTATTGCCATGCTTCTGAATATAGTCGGCATAACCCATCAAAAGTAGATCGCTATAAAAATAGGACTGATTGACCCCCTCCATCTGCTCCTTAAGGTAGGTAGTAACGAAGTCAATCATATATTGGGGATAGACGCCTTTAGGTAGTCGAGGGTACTCAAGCTCTTGGAAAATGGTCACTGCATTACGCTCTGCCTCTAATCGCTTACTTATCGAGTCAATCAAAGTCCTCAATTTCTCCTCACCAAGTACATACAGTTTACCCTCCTCTTCAGTTGCGGAACTATCACGAAGGAGTTGCAAAAGGAGGGCGTTGTCTTCTCTTAAGAGAAGCAACTCCACCTGTCGGCGATCTCGCTTGGTTGCCTGCTTTAGGAGGATATCTACAAAGTCTCTACTGGTGAGGGCATGATTGCGATAGTCACCCTTTTTGAGCATCGGAAGTTGAGCCCCTAGTGTATAGTATTCACTCATGGTCTGTCCTTCTTCAATCAGGTTATGCGTTCTTCTCTCCCCCAAATAAGATTTCACGCATACGTGGACGCATAAATTCTGTGAAGTACTTCGTAAATGCCTCTTTACTTACATTTATCTTGTAGTCTGCCCCCTCTGGAGAGATATCAAAGTTAGCTGCCTTACCAGCCACCTCCTTAATCGTTACTCCATTATCAAGCACCTCTTTGGCCTTAGATCGGATATAGCCCTCCAATGCCTCTGCATCGCTAGTGGTGATCTCTACCCCCTTTGAGTTATCATTAAGGGTCTGCTTAGCCATTTCCAATACCACCTGGTATAGAGACTCAGGCTTAGCAAAAGTCTCATCAATGGCTGCTTTGACCGCCTTACTATTGACCAAGTCGGTAATCTTAAGGAGAAGAGACTCCTCTGCGCCATTAACCATATTCTTCACCTCAGTAACAGATTGTTTCCTGATTTGCTCTGCTTCTGCTGTGGCATTGGCTATAATGGCTTTGGCTTTTTCTTCCGCCTTCTCCATCACTGCTTTGCTCGAACGCTCAGCATTAGCTACGATTTGACCTGCTTCGGCATCAGCTTTAGCTACGCCATCCTTGTAAATCTTCTCGGCTAACTCTTGAATTTTATTGTCCATAAACTACTTATTATCTCTTCCGTCGCTATTATAGGTTTTCAGAGCAAAGCTCTGTATTTTTCCAAAGCTACAAATAATATTATTCCCTACCAACGATAATTTGCTATAATAAGAAAAATTATACTTTGTTCGTACTGAAAGTGGGGCTAATTGGCTACTAGTGGCTCTTCTGGCTCTAACTCTTGTTGGTTTTCTACAGGGAGTGCCTCATCATTTGCTGTCTCTTTGTTCTCGGGCTCATTAGATTCCTCACTAGTTCGCAATTCCTCTTCCTTCTTGGCTAAAGATATCTGTTGAAGGTAAAGGGGGTGATTACTTTTCTGCAATTTTAGGAAAAGCGTGAAGCGAGGATTTGGGGGAAGACTATCGGGTAGAAGTAATCTGCTCTCCAGACGAAGCGAATTAGTTAACAATGAGGTTGATATTTGCGAACCCTTTATTTTATCAAACCGATACCCATCTTGATTTACGATCAGCAACTGCACTTCTATATCAAGCATATCGGGTAACTCTCCCACCCCTATTACACTCCAGAGCAGTGAGTCTGAGGGCTGTAGATCCTCACTATTGTATATTGACTGAGTATAAATAAACAGTCTCTCCTTAGCAGGAATGTAGAGCCGTTTGTCTGTGGACCAAAAGCTCTCCCCTGGCTCAAACCGCACTCTATATTTAAGTATAGAGTCGGTAAGAAAAGTATCCACCACGGCTTTTGAAGCCTCCAATTCGGCATTGATTTGCGTATAGATGTCGGATAATTTGTGGGCATTGGCAGAGTACCAGACGAATGAAGAGTCGTACTCGGCACGAGTTACCCCATGCTTTTTAAACACCCCTTCGTAGGATGAAATTGCAATAGAGTCAGAGTAATTATTCTGCTGTAAGTAAGCCTCAGTGAGAATCAGATCCTTAGTGATGGCTCTCATTTTCTTCTCTCCTAAGACACCAAATGGCTTTTGGCACTGAATCATTAGGAGCATCAGTAAAAGAAATATGGTGCCCAGTCTAAGCCTCTTCATCTTCTTTAGCGGCAACTTTATCCTCTTCCACACTCTTCGAACCGCCTAGCAGATGGCTAAATGAGTGGGCATAAAAAAGGATGAGACAGACAACCCCTACAGAGATGCAAGCATCCGCAAAGTTGAATATCGGTCTGAAGAATACCAATTCCTCTCCGCCCCAAAAAGGCATCCACTCTGGCCAAGTGGTATTGATGATAGGGAAGTAAAACATATCAACCACTTTGCCGTGAAGCCAATTGGCATATCCTCCTTCCTCGGGAAAGAGAGTAGCTATCTGTCCATAACTATGTGAGAATATCTTTCCATAGAATATGGAGTCAATGATATTACCGACTGCCCCTGAAAAGATAGCTACCATACAGAGTAGGAAACCAATAGAGTACCGACCCTTGATGATTTTAGCTACCAACCACGCAATGGCTACACTCGCCACTATGCGGAATATCGTGAGGAATAGCTTATCTATCACCTCCCATCCAAAAGCCATCCCTGGGTTTTCAGTGAAATAGAGGTAAAACCAATCGGTCACATGAATGCTCTCGCCAAGCATCAAGTGGGTTTTGATCCATATCTTGATAGCCTGGTCTATAAGTAGCAGTGCGAGAGCAAATAGAATAGCTATCCACGCACGCGACTTTGTAGTGTAGCGTGCATCTAAAGCCATAGTGGTTGAACGAACCATAAAAGACTTCCCTATTACTTATGTCCCGACTCCTTGGCCTCTATACTTAGTGTAGCGTGAGGTACAGCACGAAGCCGCTCCTTGGGGATAAGCTTTCCTGTGGCTCTACAGATCCCGTAAGTGCCATTCTCAATTCTCACAAGTGCCGCCTCAAGGTTTTTAATAAACTTCTGTTGCCTTGCCGCTTGGCTTGCAGTCTCCTGCTTTGAGAGGAGCATTGCACTCTCTGTAAGGTTTTTATATGTAGGGGTGGTATCGGTAATATCGTTACCATCATTCGTATCCAGCGTAGAGACCAGTAGGTCATAGTTGCGACGTGCCTTAGCTAGCTTCTTCTCTATTATCTCGCGGAATTCTTGTAGTTCCTCCGGACTGTAGCTATTCTTTTCCATATCTCTATCTCTATTCAAAACGTTCTTAACTTACTCAGCTTTATTAATCAGGATGGAGAGACTCACCTCCTCATCTAGGTCTAGTGGCTCACCCTCATTATGGAGATCTCTCATCGTGATCTCCAAAGCTTGCACTTGGGTGGCGATATAGTCGTGATGAGCTTTGAGCACCTCCTCGATCTGACTATTATTCTCGAGTACAATATTTATCTTATCCGATACGTTGAAGTCCTTCGCCTTACGGATATTCTGAATTCTATTCACCAGCTCCCTTGCCAATCCCTCAAGTCGTAGTTCGGGAGTGATCGTCTCATCGAGTGCCACTGTAATGGCTCCCTCATTCTGTACCAGCCAACCTGGCACATCATCAGAGATCACCTCTACTTGGTCTAGGAGAATCTCCTTGCCAAGGTACTCCAACTTCCCATTATTCTGGAAGTCAATAATATCTTTATTCGATAACCCTCCGAGATAGGCAGCTACTTGCTTCATCTCCTTACCAAAGACAGGGCCTAAAGCCTTGAAGTTGGGCTTAATCTTACGCTGAACCACATCGGCCGAAGTATCGGCAAACACCAGTTCCTTTACATTCACCTCATTAAGGATCAGCTCCTTCACCCTGTCAATTGCTTCGCGTGCTACCGCATCGTCGGTAAGCACTAAAAACTTAGAGAGTGGCTGACGCACCTTGATATCCATACGACGGCGAAGTGCTAGCACCATACTGCTGATTCGCTGTGCATAGTCCATCGACTCCTCTAGCCCCTTGTGGATCAGTGTTTCATCCGCTTCGGGGAAGACCGTGAGATGAACCGATCTATCACCATTGGTAAGGTCACGATATAGGCGATCTGCATAGAAAGGCGACACTGGAGCGATAAGCTTCGCAACGGTCACCAGACAGTGGTATAAAGTTTGGTAAGCAGAGACTTTATCCTCGCTCATACCCCCACCCCAGAAGCGCTTACGTGCTAGTCGCACATACCAATTGCTCAATTGATCATTTACAAAGTCCGAGATCGCACGTGCTGCCTTGGTTGGCTCATAGTCGTCCAAGTCAGTAGTTACCTCCTTAATCAAACTATTGAGAGCCGAAATGATCCAGCGGTCTAGCTCCGGTCTCTTTTCGTAAGGAATCGCCTCACTCTCTGGGTCAAAATGGTCAATATTGGCATAGAGTGCAAAAAATGAGTAAGTGTTGAAGAGAGTGCCGAAGAACTTACGCTGTACCTCGTCCACCCCATCCATATCAAAGCGGAGGTTATCCCAAGGCGATGAGTTACTAATCATATACCATCGGAGCGGGTCAGATCCCTTCTCCTCAATCGCCCCAAATGGGTCTACGCCATTGCCTAGGCGCTTACTCATCTTATTGCCATTCTTATCCAATACCAATCCATTGGAGATGACATTCTTAAAGGCGACACTATCAAAAATCATGGTGCTGATGGCGTGGAGCGTAAAGAACCACCCACGAGTCTGATCCACTCCTTCGGCAATAAAGTCGGCCGGATAGAAGCCGTGGTCATCAATCAGCTCCTTATTTTCAAATGGGTAGTGCAATTGAGCATAAGGCATCGCACCAGAGTCAAACCAAACGTCAATGAGATCCTTCTCACGGTACATAGGCTGCCCTGAGGCACTCACCAGTACAATCTCATCTACATAAGGGCGGTGTAGCTCAATACTTCCATAATTGTCGCTACTATTATCGCCCACCACAAATCCAGCATAAGGGTTCTGCTTCATCAGCCCCTTAGCAACCGATTTATCTATCTCCTTTTTGAGCTCCTCTACCGAGCCAATACAGAGCTCCTCACGCCCATCTTCTGTCCTCCAAATTGGGAGCGGGGTGCCCCAGTAGCGAGAGCGGCTTAGGTTCCAATCCTGAAGATTCTGGAGCCACATACCAAAGCGTCCAGCCCCTGTACTTGCAGGCTTCCAGTAAATCGTGTTATTGAGCTCCTGCATACGCTCCTTAAGGGCGGTACTGCGGATAAACCAACTATCCAATGGGTAGTAAAGAATTGGCTTATCGGTACGCCAGCAATGAGGGTAGCTGTGGCTCTGCTTTTCAATCTTAAAGGCAAGCCCACGCTGCTTCAGCTGCATACAGATAGATATATCGAGCGTCTCATCCTTATCGGTGAGCTGCTCATCGTAGCTATTCTTTACAAATCTACCCTCAAACTCTTGATAGGCCTTGGCATCCATCTTCTCACTTACGAAGTCAGGGTCTAGTTCCTCAAGGAGGAAGTACTTACCTTGTAGGTCCACCATTGGACGCTCTTTACCCTCCTTATCAAGTAGCATCAGAGCTGGCACCCCATGGGCATTCGCCACCTTTTGGTCATCAGCACCAAACGTAGGTGCAATGTGTACAATACCCGTACCATCTTCTGTCGATACGAAGTCACCAGTAATCACTCGATAAGCACTCTTTCCAGGGTTTACCCAAGAGAAAAGTGGCTGGTACATCATTCCCTCTAGGTCACTGCCAGTATAGGTTTTGATTACTCGATAAGGCATCACTTTCGCCCCCTTTTCAGGCATCTCCATAGGTAGCTCCGCCCCTTCTGGGTTGAAGTATGCCGAGAGTAGTGGCTTCGCCAAAATAGCAGTCATCGGCTCTAATGAATAGGGGTTGTAGGTCTGTACAGCCACATATTCAATCTTTGGTCCTACAGCAAGTGCTGTATTACTTGGCAAAGTCCAAGGAGTGGTGGTCCAAGCGATAAAGTAAGCCGTGCCGTGTGCAGTCAGCTCTTTTGCAGGCTCTTTGATCTCAAACATCACCGTCGCCATCGTATCCTTGACATCTCGGTAGGTGCCTGGCTGATTCAGCTCGTGAGAACTAAGTCCAGTACCTGCAGCCGGCGAATAGGGCTGAATCGTGTACCCCTTGTAGAGCAATCCCTTCTCGTAGAGTTGCTTTAGTAGGTACCAGAGGGTCTCAATATAGCGATTGTCGTATGTGATGTAGGGGTGATCCATATCCACCCAATAGCCCATCTTCTCCGTGAGGCTACGCCACTCAGCAGTGTACTTCATCACCTCCTCACGGCAAGCCTGATTGTACTCCTCTACACTGATTTTACTTCCGATATCGGCCTTGGTAATGTGCAGACGTTTCTCCACACCAAGCTCCACAGGTAGTCCATGAGTATCCCAGCCAGCTTTACGCTCTACTAGGTACCCCTTCATAGTCTTGTACCGACAAAATAGATCCTTGATAGTACGTGCCATGACGTGATGGATTCCCGGCATGCCATTGGCGGAAGGAGGTCCTTCGTAAAAGATAAACCTAGGTGCCCCTGCTCTCTCAGCTAGGGAAGCCTTGAAAAGATCTTCAGCCTGCCACTTCGCAAGCATATCTTTATTGATATCTGATAAGTTCAGTCCGCTATGTTCGGCAAATCGTTTGTTGCTACCCATACAAGTTATCGTTATTTATAGATGGCTCTCGCCATCTTTTTACTCTTGATTTAATTAATGTGCAAATATACCTCTTTTCAATTAGATAGCCTTAGTACAGTCCGAGAACTTAGGGGTTACGCATTAGAGTTGCAAATAAACTTTTCGCTCGTCCACCACGTCCGACTTGTCTGACCCGTCCGACTTATCCGATCTGTCCGACTTATCCGATCTGTCCGACTTGTCCGACTTGTCCGACTTGTCCGACTTGTCTGACTTGTCCGACTTGTCCGACTTGTCTGACTTGTCCGATAAGGCACCCCCGATTAATCGCCCTCTAGTAAGGACCTCGAAGATCCTTACCCCATAGCCTCCCCCCTACGAATACCATACGGTAAGACCATTCTAATGCGTAACCCCAGCTCCATCTTGAGGGTACACACAATAATAGAGCTACTTCAAAACCGGATAGCCTGCATCTAACCACCCAAGTATACCGTCCTTGAGATTGACGATGCTGTAGCCCTCCTTTTCTAGTTCCTTGGCGGCCATCATACTCCTCTTGCCCGAACGACAGTAGAGATAAATTGGCTGGCTCTTGTCTAGTTGCTCACATACCTTTTTCGTAAAGCTTGGGCCCTGCACATTAATATTGATCGCAGACTCTAGATGCCCCTCGGCAAATTCTTCCGCAGTACGGACATCAAGAAGCTGTACCTCTGAAGCCCCGCTAATTCGTTCTTTGAATGTAGCAGAGTCCACCGTCTCTATCCTTTGTGATGCTTGGCACGATCCAAAAAGCATTGCAAATATCCCCATAATGATGCTGTAGTAAAGTATTCGTTTCATTTATATCTCTAACGTTATTATCATTTGCATGGTGTACACCTAACTACACAAACATACCAATAATTGCACAGACAACAGACAATTACCGCCCCACCCCGCTAGGGCAACGCATTAGAAGAGACTGTTGTATGAATGGTCAAATGCAAGCTGTTGAATAATGGCGTAAGGACCTCGGTAGAGGTCCTTACTCATAGACACCTCGCTAAAAACCATACGGTAAGAACCTTCTAATTCGTAACCCCTGAGGGTACCTACTACCTAGAAGGAATTGTCTCGAGTATATTGTAGGTAATTAATTAAAGAGAAGGCACCCCAAAAGGGAGATTTTCACAAGAGCCCATTTATCAACGATTAAAGTAAAACCTCGGAGGGGTTTCATGGACTAATAACCCAAGCTTCCCCCTGAAGGCGAGCGTCAGCGAGCCTGAGGGTGAAGCTTGGGTAGCGATGTCACCATTATATCACACTACCCCGAATGGGTTGCATATCCACAGTAACCTATGGATACCAAAGTGCAACCCCTTCGGGGTAGTAGTTTGCGGTCTATTCCTCTTCCCAACCTTCTCCTCGCAGGTACGTTTCGCATACCAGCGAGGGGGAAGGCTGGGTTAATACACCGTGGAAGCCCTTCGGGCTTCTATCATCACCCCTCTTAATAGGATCTGAAATAGATATTTGGTAGGACATCCATAGCACTTATTAAAACCACTGAAATCATTGACCTCTAAAAGTCATTCGGTGTTTTTATGGCATTCCGTTCAGTGTTTTTGTGGTGGTAGGTAGGAGAGTACACGAGGTGAAAAATAGAGATTGTTGCAAGAAGTTTTACGCCCTAGTTAGTAGAGCAAAAGTCGAGATGCAACAAAGCAATTGCCGAGATGCAACTAAGCATTTGCTTTGTTGCAACTAACCGATCGCTTAGTTGCAACTCGGCAAACGCCAAAATAGGCTACTGATTATCAACCACTTACAAACGCCTTCCCAACAGCCTACATTTCACCAGAATTCGGTATAACAAAATCGTCCTACAACGTCTTAGCCGATTTGAAGGAAACTGTGTGAGAATTGCATGTCGTGCAACACTCTCAAGGGGGGGGCAAGGGTTATTTTCCGTTATGGCCAATGAGCTTTTTCTCCCTTAGTACTTCATAGCGGGGGATAATCTCGTTCCGTACCACTTCGCTCCAGGAGGAGCCGAGCTGTTGGGAGACGTGGTCGGCAACCTTATCAAGGTGTTGGCGGTTATTCACAAGTTCACGAATCTTATCGGCGTAGGCTTGTGGGGTACTCTCAGAGGTAAAGCCATTCACGCCCTCCTCCACAAAGATGGCACAGGTACTCTCACGTAGCAGTAATGAGGGGGTGTGCATGGCAGCGGCTTCTCGAATCACATTGCCAAAGGTATCATAGAGTGAGGGGAAGAGGAAGAGGTCGGCAGCAGCGTAGTAGCTCATCAATTGTACGCGGTCTGATACCAAACCAGCAAACTTCACCTTCTCCCCTAGCCCAAGGGCGATTGTCTTCTCCTCAAACTGTTCTTTGGCATTGCCTGTCCCCACAAAGAGCATTCGAAATGGGAGGTCATCAAGCAGAGCCAAGCTATCCAAAATGAGGTCGATATTCTTATGTACAATGTGCTGGCCTACGAATAGGAAAAGGGGCATATCATCTGCCAGGCCTAGCTCATGGCGACATGAAACCCTTGCTGATCTCCAATCCACTCCAGCGGTCTCAATGCCCATTGGCACGATCTCAACTGGGCCGTAGTAACCATACTCAATCAGTGTCTTTTCGATAGAAGGGTCGGCGATCCACACCTCATCGGCACTGGTATAAAACTTTACGATCTTCTCTACCACAAGCTCGGTAATCCCTTCACTTTTGGTGGCTTGGTAGATATCATCCCAATACTTAGAGTGAAATGTAGCGATGAAGGGGACCTTATTCTTTCGGGCTATCTTTCTGCCCAGTAGTCCTACAGAGAATGGGCTATGACAGTGGACAATATCAAAGTCCATTCCCTTCACCTCCGAGAGCACAGGGCTAGGAAGTGTGGAAAAAGCATAGCCATAGGGCTTGCGGTTACGCAATAATATAGTAGGCAATCGCTTTACGTCAAAGGGCTCCTGAAAGGGCTCGCCCTCCGCATTGGCAGTCACCACCGACAGATCTACACCGGCTTTATGTAACTCTAGTGCCGTATAATACTGCCCAACCCCTACCCCATCTATCGCGGGTGGAAAACTATCTACAAAAATACCCAACATAGTTACTTACATCGTCCTCAAATCAATAATAAAAAGATGGGCTAGTGAGACATCTCCTCACCGGTCTCATCGTAATAGCTAAAAAGGAAATCGTCGTAAGGGAAGCGAGTGACGTGGATCTCCTTCACACGCTCGTAGAGACGCTCTTTTAGCTCTTCAATCCCTAGCCCCTCTTTGGCCGAAATGAATAGTACGTCCTCCTCACCCTGCTTCGCCATCCAGGTCTTTTTCAGCTCCTCCAACGAGATATTTTCTTTGGTGGCTGGCGTGAGGTCGTCCTCATCTTTGGGTTCAAAGGTAAAGGCATCAACCTTATTAAAGATAAGGATTGTGGGCTTTTTCTCTCCGTCGAGTATTTCACTGAGGGTTTGATTGACCACTGCTATCTGCTCCTCAAAGGCGGGATGCGACACATCAACTACGTGGATAAGGATATCGGACTCCTTGACCTCATCAAGTGTCGACTTGAAAGACTCTATCAGCTCGGTCGGGAGCTTTCGGATAAACCCAACCGTATCGGAGAGAAGGAATGGCAGGTTCTTTACCACCACCTTGCGGACGGTAGTATCGAGGGTGGCGAAGAGTTTGTTCTCGGCAAATACTTCGCTCTTGGCTAGAAGATTTAGGATAGTAGACTTCCCCACATTCGTATAGCCGACTAGTGCCACTCGCACCATCTTACCTCTATTCTTGCGTTGTACCACTTTCTGCTTGGCGATCTTATCTAGCTCTTCTTTGAGCTTGGCAATCTTATCCAATACTATTCGGCGGTCGGTCTCTAGCTGAGTCTCACCAGGTCCACGCATCAAGGCACCTCCGCCTCGCTGTCTATCCAAGTGGCTCCACAATCTCGTTAGTCGTGGAAGGAGGTAATTGTATTGAGCCAGCTCCACCTGTGTCTTGGCGTGAGCTGTGCGTGCTCTGGAGGCGAAGATATCTAGGATAAGGGAGGTGCGGTCTAGCACACGCACCTTGAGCTTTTGCTCGATATTACGCATCTGATTGGGGGATAGTTCGTCGTCGAATATCACGGTTCCTATCTCGTCCTCCTCTATTTTATCGGCAATCTCCTGGAGCTTGCCACTTCCTATAAATGTAGCTCCGTTGGGGTGCTCTAGTCTTTGCGTAAAGCTCTCCACTGCCTGTATCTGTGCGGTATGTGCTAAAAAGGCCAATTCCTCTAGGTACTCATTGACCTCTTGCTCCGACACATCGGGGGTCACGAGGCCCACAAGGTAGGCGCGATCGGTAGCTGCATCTGTCTTTATAAAGTCTCTCATTTCTATTCTCTCTTTGGCTTATTCACAAAGGTACAAAAAAGAATAGATACACTTGAGATAGGAATACTTGCGGTACAGGGGTTACGCATTAGAAAGCTCTTGCCGTATGGTTTTTAGCAGGGTGTCTTTGAGAAAGGACCTCGGCAGAGGTCCGACGGATCCTAGTCCCCACGTCGGAGG
>NZ_HF988933.1:0-7067 GCF_000435035.1 Porphyromonas sp. CAG:1061
TCGAATGGGGGCTACGACAAATCGGACCTCCTCGCGGAGGTCCTTACCCATCGACTCTCTGATGAATGTCTCGTGATAAGACCTTTCTAATGTTTAACCCATGGTGCTATTATCAGGCACACACATTATATTATATATATAGGGGTATTTATCTTCGTAGAGTCTCTTGTGTGTATGGGTTACAAATTAGAATAGTCTTACTGAGTTGCATCCACCGGATAGTCTATAAGTAATGACCTCCCACGAGGGGGAGGTCATTCACGATAAGACCTTTCTAATGCTTAACCCATGGTGCTATTATCAGGCACACACATTATATATATAGGAGTATTCATCTTCGTTCACCCTCTATTGTGAAATATCTAAGAGTTCCTAAGTGCTAAACTATTAAATTGCAATGTGGAGTTTTAAAATACCAAATTAGTATTAATTTCCTTTAGAATTATTTGGTGAATCAATATGTCACCTACATTTGTTGAGCAAGATACTAAGTACCTAGAGTCGTCATATATGTGTTGCGATGACTTGATAATGAAAGGAATGCTTAGCTACTAGCAAAAAACGAGTATTACTAATGTGCTGAGCAATCAGTGCGAATTTTTAACTATTTTATCAAAAACTATGAAACAGATTAACTACCTGGCCGCTTTGGCGGTAACGTTGCTGATCGGGATGTTAACATCCTGTGCGCCTAAGGATGATGGACCAGAAGAGGCAACTTTGTCACTCTCTGCTACTTCTGTCACTATTCCTAATGCTGGTGGCGAAGCCCAAGCTATCACTGTAACCACTAATCAAGTTAAGTGGAATGCTATTTCCAATGCTGATTGGATCAAGACCACCGTTTCTGGTAATAGCCTACAGATCGTGGCTATGCCTAATGAGGCTGGAAAGGACCGTGCCGCTCAAGTACTGGTAGTAGCTGGTTCAACTAGCGAAAAGGTAGAGGTAATACAAACTGCTGCTGACATTTCTTTGGAAGTTTCTCCTGAGACCATCGTTGTGCCTAATTCAGGTGCAAGCAAGCTGATCAGCGTGAAGAGCAATTCTGGTGCGTGGACACTAGATATTGATGAGGCTGCTCAGGCTTGGATCAAGCAGAATGTATTCAATGATATGATTGAGCTGGAGATCGCTGCTAATGATGGCGAACCTCGTGAGGCTAAGCTCTATGCTAAGAGTGGCACCTTGCAAAAGGAGATCACCGTACAGCAGGCAGGTAAGGGTGCAGGGTTCCATACTCCACTCCTCACTAATAGCTACCCAACTCAGTATCAATTGCTTTCATATGAAAAAGAGCAAGGATCCTTCCTTATGAGCTACTCAGCACCAAGTGCAGGATTGCCAAGTTGGGGTATTCCACCAAGTGGTGCTATGTACGAATTTGTTACAAGTTGTGAATTCTTGCCTACCTTAACCTATATCTTCAATTACGAAGGCTCTTATCTTGAGACGATTCAATATGTTAGTACTTTGAGTTTTGAGAAGTTCAAAGAAACTGGGTACATTGAGTTCGTAGAGAAAGATCTAGGCTATACTCTTGACAAGTCTGGTGAAATCTATAAGGGCACGAAGGAAGTAACTGATCCAAAGGGCAATGTACTTAAGTACAAGTTGCTTATAGGTGAAGCAAAGGGCAAGGCAGCTGTCGTATTCCAAATGCCAACACCTCCAGATCCAGAGCAACCAAAGGCTTATCCTACTTACGGCGAAGTGCCTCTTGATAATATGTTAGTTCATGTTGCTACCCCAACAAAGGTGGGTTGGAAGATTGATGATGTTAAAAAATATGAGGCAGAAAATAATGGCACTCTAGAGGCCGAGAAAAAAGATCCAAAAGACAATATTAAATATGCTAGCTTTAATGTTAAGTCAACTCTTCCATTGATGCATCAGTATTGGTTTGTAAGTTCAGAGGACAAGGGTCGTGATAGCCAGATAGGTCAACTGGATGCCCTCGGTCAATTGGATGCTGACTTCAATCGTGTATTCTGGAAGGAGGAAACGAAGGGAAGTTATTACCTAACTAAGGAATTCAAAGAATTGATGGAGAAGAATGGCTACGAATTCGTTGCTTTCCAAACTCCTTATCATTGGTTCCAAAAGGATGACAGAGTAGTTGGGGTAAGCGTACAGAACTATAAAGACTTTAACGATGGTAAGGATGTTATCAGAGTTCAGGCTTATGTTGACGCAGAAGCTTCTTCAATGGAGAAGTATCTACTACACAAAGATAGAAGTGCTATGATTTATAGGCATTTCGTTGAAAGACCTATGTAATTTTGTGGTCTGCCTTTAGATTAAAAGGATTCAAGATTACTTGTTAAACTTAGTGCCCCACTTTTTATGGTATGTGAGATTATACAGACCTAAGGAGTGGGGCCTTTAAATAATCAAAATTAAGACTTACAGATGAAAAGATACATTTGGTTGTTATCATCGCTTATTATCCTTTTTGCAGGTTGTAAGAATGATAGAGTGATGCATCAAGAGGATGTTTCTGAACAAGCTACCGAACAAGGCTTAAGGACAGAAGCTTCTGAGAACTTGTTAATTTATGGCAAACCACTTCCAGGGAAAGTGGTCATCAAGGTTTCTAGGGAGTTGCAAGGTGAAATGGAAATCTCTAGGATGGGTGACATTCAAATGAATAACGTCCCCACGCCACTTGGCACCGCATTGAATAGGCTCCAAGCCTCTAAAATGGAGCGTCTATTCCGTGTAGACCCTCGTTTTGAAGAGCGCAAAAAGCGAGAGGGCTTGGACCTCTGGTATGAGGTGACCATAGATAAAGATATGGATATGGTGATGGCACTCCAGACCATGAGTGAAGTGACTGGAGTTGACGTGGTGGAGTACGAGCCTGAGGCCATGATGTTGAGCGATCACACCAATCCTATTTTTGATATGCTAGGATTTAGAGACCGAAGCTCAAAAATGCCATTTAATGATCCACTACTGAGCCAGCAGTGGCACTACAATAATACAGGTAGTATGGGCAGAAGTGTTATGGGTGCTGATATCAACCTTTTCCGCGCTTGGGAGATCACTACAGGAACCCCAAATGTGATTGTCTGCGTAGAGGATGGTGGTGTGGATATCACCCATAAGGATATCAAGGATAATCTCTGGATTAACGAAGCCGAGCTCAATGGAGAAGAGGGCGTTGATGATGATGGCAATGGATACATAGACGACGTTTATGGCTACAACTTTGCTGATAACAAAGGTGGCGCCCCTGTTCCAGATGCTGACTTCCATGGAACTCACGTGGCGGGTACCGTAGCAGCACGCAATAATAATGGTATTGGTGTCTGCGGTGTCGCTGGTGGTGACGGTACGCCAAATTCTGGTGTAAGGATTATGAGTACTGGTGTATTCTCTGGTAAGAGAGGGCAAGGTGGTTTTGCAAAGGCGTTTGTCTATGCTGCTGATAATGGGGCAGTCATCTCCCAGAACTCTTGGGGAAACCAAGCTCCAGGAAGAACTCCAGGCTCCTACCGTGATGCGATAGATTACTTTATCAAGTATGCTGGCTGTGACAATGATGGTAACCAGCTAGCTGACTCTCCAATGAAGGGGGGCGTGGTCATCATTGCTTCTGGAAATAGCAACTCAGAAGAGCGCTATGCTCCAGGTGAATATGGTCCCGCCATTGCAGTCAATGCAATGGGTCCAGATTTTACTAAAGCTGGTTATTCTAACTATGGTACGTGGACAGATATTACTGCCCCTGGTGGTGACCAAAGTAAGTTTGGCACAAAGGGAGGCGTCTTAAGTACGGTCAATGCTGATAATTATGATTGGTACAATGGTACCTCTATGGCGTGTCCTCACGTTTCTGGTGTAGCTGCTCTAGTGGTTTCACACAGAGGAGGCCCTGGCTTTACTGCCGCTCAATTGGAGCAATATCTACTAGCAGGTACTCATGATATTGATATGTATAATCCAGGGTATGAAGGCAAGTTGGGGGCTGGCTATATTGATGCCTACCTAGCACTCACCTTGGAGAATAAGAATAAGGCACCTGAGGCACCAAAGTTCTTGCCTGAAAAGTCTAAGGAGAATGACTTCTTAAGTGCTACTATCTACTGGCAAGTGCCTAAGGATGCTGATGATGGAGCTCCATCGAAGTATGAGCTTTATATCTCTGAGAAACCGCTGGATAAGAGTAATTACACCAAAGGAAGGCGTATTGGCAATCAGTCAGGCTTTGTGAGTGGTATGAATAAAGAGGCGGGTGAAGAGATGAGTTTTGATGTGTTTGGTCTAAAGCACAGCACTACCTATTACTTTGCTATTGTGGCGATAGACCGTTGGGGGTTGAAGAGTGCACCAGCCTTTATGGAGACCAAAACAAAAGTCAATAACCCTCCTGTGATTACCAATGTGCCTAAAGAGCCTATCACGGTATTTGATATCAAAGGTAAGGCTGAATATACACTAATGGTGAATGAGCCTGATGGACAGAAATGGGATGTTGCTTTTGAAGGCGAAACTTCAGGTGTAAGTCTGCGTAAGACTGATGAGGGGATCAAGGTAAGCATACGTCCAGTATTGGCACAGGGTGATTACACCTTTACGGTTGTCGTTACGGATGAATTGGGTACCTCTGGTTCCTTTGAGATTCCATTCCGCGTGATCAATGTGAAGGCTCCTGAACTGATTGAGAAGCTACCTAACACCTTGGTAGGTGTGGAGAATGATCCTCTGACGCTTGATATTAGCAAGGTCTTTAAGCCACAAGAGCTACTAGAATTTAGCTATAAGGTGAGCTCTAGCAATGGCTCTGTAGCCACTGCTGTGGTGGAGGGTTCTAAGCTGACTATCAAGGCGTTCCAGCCAGGTAAAACTACCATCACCATCACGGTATCCAACGGATATTATGAGACCCGTACTAGCTTTGAGGTATCGGTGACTAAGAACTTGGATAACGAAGTGTATGCAGTGTGGCCTCTTCCAATGAAGGAGAAGCTGAACCTATGGGTTAATCCTAAGAGCAATAAGCCAGTGATCACTATCTACACCATGACGGGTGAGAAGGTGATGGATAAGGCATTGCTCGTAGACCACGAAGGAATGTCGAGTGTGAAGGTGAAGAACCTAGCTCCTGGTACCTACAGAATCCGTGTCACTGGCACTGGAAAGAAGCCATTTGAGCAAGTGGTGCAGAAGAGATAACCCCGTTAAGTGGACTTAATTTAGAATTATGAACGTTATGAATACAAAGCCAATCATCGGGGCACTCTTCGCCCTTGCACTATCTATATGTTCGGGAGTCTCAATGCAGGCTCAGCAAAGCCGTGGATTGTCTTTCCTTGAGACCCAAACGGATGCTCGTGCAGCAGCTATGGGAAATGTTACCTTGACTAAAACCGATCGTAACTATCTCTACACCAACCCAGCTTCGATCTTTAATGGAGATACGAAGCTAACCGTCTCGGCCACTGGATTGATGTTCAAGACGCAGGAGAATGAGTTTGTAGAAGGAAAACTAGGCTTCGGTGCAGCATCTGTAGGGTATCGCTTTTTGGATCGCCATGTGATCTATGCTGGTTTTAGATACCAAGGTGGTATGAAGATCAAGGGCAACACTAATGATCAATGGGGTTATAGCAGAAAGAGCTATACTCCATTTGATTGGGCTGTGGATATGGGCTATGCCTTTAAGTTTAATAAGATGTTTGCAGCTTATGCCACAGGTAGCTTTATCCAAAGCTATACTGGACGTGTAGCCTATGCTGGAGCCTTTAGTGTCGGTGCCAACTGTTTGATCCCTATCTCTGCTAAGAGTGATATCAACGTGGGTGCTAGAGTAGCGGACTTTGGTGCACCTATCAACTATGCCAAGAATGAGTCGTATGCTCTGCCAACCAATATGCAGGTGACAGCAGACTATGGTCTTACTATCAGCGAAAACCATAAGCTACGTGCTGTAGTAGGGGGTAAGTATTACTTCCTGCCATATAAAGCACAAGTATTCCAGACCAATGTGGGTGCTGAGTATACGCTCTTCAATATCGCAAGTCTGCGTGCTGGCTATCAATATGGTAGCAAGGAGACGAGCCTTTGGAGTGTAGGTGCTGGTGTAGCTCTTTATGGTGCAAAGCTAGACTTTGGTTACCTTAAGTCGCTGAGTGACTTCGGGGCTGATAGACTGGTCCTCTCCTTGTCATTTGACTATTGATCTAAGAACTCTTTATCGCAACAAGAGCGTATAGGAGATTTCTCTTATACGCTCTTGTCGTCTCTTTTTGGAGGAGGAAGGTTGGTAGTTTGGGAAATATTATGGTACATTTGTGAAGTCCTAATGACACTAATATATTATGAATAGAGGTAGCAAGGCTATCATTGATGTACGGGGTCTTCACAAAACGTATCCAGGCTCTCAGCCGTTGCATGTGCTGAAAGGGGTGGATATGAGCGTCTATGATGGGGAGATGGTGGCATTGATGGGTGCCAGTGGTAGCGGCAAGAGTACGTTACTTAATATCTTAGGGATTCTCGATGAATACGACCAAGGGAGCTATCACCTAGATGGTCAATTGATCCAAAACCTTTCGGAAGAAGCCGCTGCTGAGATGAGGGGCCGTAAGATTGGCTTCGTCTTTCAGAGCTTTAATCTGATCTCGTTTAAGACGGCGGTGGAGAACGTGGCATTGCCCCTCTACTATCAAGGGGTTCCACAACGGGAGCGTATGCAGCTGGCGGAGGAGTATCTTGATCGGGTAGGCCTGCTTCAGTGGAAAGATCACCTGCCTAATGAGCTCTCGGGCGGTCAAAAGCAGAGGGTCTCTATGGCGAGAGCCCTTATCACAAAGCCCTCAATATTGCTGGCCGATGAGCCGACTGGTGCCCTTGATAGTAAGACAACGGTGGAGGTGATGGATCTGCTGAAGGAGATCAATCGAGACCAAGGGCTGACGATGCTGATCGTGACACACGAGCCAGGAGTGGCTGAGGCGTGTGAGCGAACCATACATATTAAGGATGGGCTGATTGTAGGGGAGGACTGAGTGCGATGATTGCTTATCTACAAGAATTAGCCAACTCCCTCCGGAATAATA
>NZ_HF988933.1:7081-7709 GCF_000435035.1 Porphyromonas sp. CAG:1061
CTCCCTCCGGAATAATAAGCTCAGGACCTTCCTGACTGGCTTCTCTATTGCTTGGGGAATCATTATCCTCGTGGTGATGCTGGGAGCTGGTAAGGGGGTGGAGAATGGTATCCGCACAATGGTCAGTGCCGTAGGTGCCGACCAAGTGAAGATGGGGGTTTACTTCAATCAGACACAGACGGCGTACGGTGGCTATCAAGAGGGGCGACAGCTATTCATCACTCGCAATCAATTGGATTACCTTAGGGAGGTGTTTAGTGATCGGGTGACTTTAATGGAGCCTGAGTTTTCTTTCTTCTCTAATGGGAGTACCTCCTTTGCTTCTCAAATGCTGCAAATACGGACCATTGGTTGGCCGGAGCAAAGTTTCGGCAAGTTGGAGTTGCGAGCAGGTCGGCTCTTTACGCCTCAAGAGCATAATGAGCAGGAGCGGGTAGTGCTCATCTCGGATGGGCTAGTATCGAAGCTATTTGCCTCGGGCGTGGATCCTATAGGCGAACTTTTTACGGTGTTTGGAGCTACCTACCGGATCGTAGGGGTGGTTAAGTCGCCTTCGCCCTTCTTCGGAACCGCCTTTATACCACTGAATACATTTGAAGGAATCCGGCCCAATGACTTTGTGCAGATC
>NZ_HF988933.1:7787-14130 GCF_000435035.1 Porphyromonas sp. CAG:1061
GCGAGAAACTGGCTGAGGAACTCGCCAGAGTAGCCCACCAAATCACTAGGTCCGACCCTTCAGACACTTGGTCTATTTATGTGGATAATAGTAGCGATCAGGCTAAGACGATGGATATGATCTTCCTCAGTCTGCAGGTGCTTCTCTGGGTTATGGGGATTGGTAGCCTGAGTATCGGTACCATCGGAGTCTCCAATATCATGCATGTGACGGTGCAGGAGCGTATGAGAGAGATCGGTATTCGTAAGGCGATTGGTGCTAAGCCTCGGGATATCTTAAGGCTAGTGCTAGGGGAGAGCCTGCTCCTCTCTATGGTCGCTGGAGTGGTTGGGCTATTCCTGGGGATAGGCATCGTGAAGCTCTTGGATTACCTTGCAATGGTCAATAAGTGGGGACAGCAGGAGATCCCTGTAGGCTTCTCAGCCGATGATGTGATGGTCCTTAGGCTATTCGAAAACCCCGAGGTGAATATGGGGGTAGCCATCGGGGCACTGATTGTGCTGGTGGTGGTCGGTGTGGTGGCTGGCTATGGTCCAGCCAAGAAAGCGATCAAGATACCGGCGGTAGTGGCGATGCGTGATATGAAATAGGAGCTATGGGAATACTATTGAATAAAGAACTCTGGACCGAGATGCTCTACACCCTCAAACGCAATAAGCGTAGGAGTGTGGTCACTTCCCTTGGCGTCTTTGCGGGGATGTTTTTCTTTACCATCCTTACCAGTCTGAGCACAGGGTTGCGCAACTCTGCCTTTGGGATGCTCGAAGGGGTGAGTAGCGATGTGATTTATATTATCCCTGGTCGTACCACAAAGCCGTATCAAGGGTACAAGGCCAATCGTCCTGTACAGACCACCTATCGCGACTATCTCAATATCAAGAGCCAGTCTCGTATGCTCCAGGAAGTGGGGGCATTGACCAGTTTTGGTGTGAAAGATGCTTGGTCCAGTGTGCCGATACATGCCAATAATAAAAGTCTCTCGGCCAATGCTTATGGAGTGACGCCCAATCATTTTCAGGTGGCTGATGAGATGGTGGCACTGTATGGGCGAGTCCTGACTCCACAGGAGCTGGAGTCGGGTGCCCCTCTATGTATGGTGGGGCGTGAATTGGCGAAGCGCTTTTACGATAACATTGAGGAGATGATAGGCACCTACATCACGATTAATGGGGTGCCCTTCAAGGTGGTTGGGGTCACGCAGCCACTAGTGGATAATTTCTCGATTGGCAATATGGGATTGGAAGGGATTATGCTACCTTTTACGCTTGCTGTGGGCAATCAATTTGATAAGGAGATCAGTGTCTATGCAGTGCCCAAAGCTGGTTATAGCGAGGAGGACGTGCGTCGGGAGGTCTTTGAGATCCTTGCCCGCCGTCAGCAGCTCGACCCTACCGATACTGGGGCGATCATACCGATGAGTATGCAGTTGGTG
Organism: Porphyromonas sp. CAG:1061; assembly: GCF_000435035.1. Taxonomy (NCBI): domain Bacteria; kingdom Pseudomonadati; phylum Bacteroidota; class Bacteroidia; order Bacteroidales; family Porphyromonadaceae; genus Porphyromonas; species Porphyromonas sp. CAG:1061. Next base: position 9,220 of record NZ_HF988933.1, read on the forward strand.
ACCAATATCTTTCAGATGATCGCTTCGGGCATCAATGTACTGGTCTGGATTGTGGGGATGGGTACGCTGATTACAGGTGTGATTAGTGTGAGTAATATCCTACTGGTGACGGTGCGAGAGCGACAGAGGGAGATCGGTGTTCGCCGTGCGATTGGTGCCAAGCCGAGGGATATCCGCAAGCAATTTATGTCGGAAGCGATCTTTATTATCGTAGTGGCAGGTGCACTTGGTATCTTACTCGGTTTGCTGGGGGCACTCGCTATTGGGGCAATAACGGAGCATACGGTGGTGGGTAATTACGTCACGCGACCTTATCCAAGTTTGGGACTACTGATACTTTCGGTGGTGATTATGGTGGTATCGGGTGTATTGGCAGGGCTATTGCCCGTCTACAAGGCACTACAGATCAAGGCTATTGATGCAATTAGAGATGAATAAAAATCAAAAACAATAGAGATATTATGGGCAGAGAGAAGAAGAGTAAAGGCATCGGTCGGTGGCTCCTATGGGGGCTAGTAGCTATCGCAGTGATAGCCATTGTGGCGACGGTGCTAGTGAAAGGTCAGCCAAAGGGAGCTAGCTATCAATTGGTCACTCCTACCGCTGGTGATACAGTGGTGCTCAGCACGGTGCTGACAGGGTCTATTGAGGCACGTGATGAGGTGAAAGTAAAGCCGGAGATGAATGGGATCGTCTCGGAACTGCTTCACTTGCCGGGCGACTATGTGGAGGCTGGCGACTTGGTGGCACGCCTTAGCATTGTGCCTGATGTGGCGAATATCCAGAATGCTGCCTCGCGGGTGGAGAGTGCACGTGTGCGTCTGAAGCAGTTGGAGGAGGTATTGAAGCGCGACGAGCTCCTCTATGAGCAGCAGATCCTCCCCAAGGAGAAGCTGGAGGCAAGTCAGGCTAATTATAAGAATGCGGAAATTGACCTCAATATCGCTGAGGAGACCCTCCAACTCGTTTCTACCGGTTCAAGCTCTAGCACTGCGAAGAAAAATAATACGATGGTGCGTGCGACGGTGAGTGGCACCATCCTAGAGCAACCAGTGAAGGTGGGGAATACGGTGATCCAAGCCAATGCCTTTAATGAAGGTACCACCATTATCTCTATTGCCGACCTCAAGGATCTGCTCTTTGTGGGTGAGGTAAATGAAAGCGATGTGAATAAGGTAAAGGTGGGTGCCGAGGTGCAGATCCATGTCGGTGCCATCAAGGGGCATACCTATCACGCTACTATAGAGTATGTATCACCTAAGGGGGTGGATAAGAATGGTACCATCCTATTTGAGGTGAAGGCGGCACTCGACTCAACGGATATTGAGGATATCAAGGTGGGCTTTAGCTCCAATGCCGAGGTGGTACTCGCCAAGAGCGAAGGGGTGATGACCATCCCAGAGAGTGCAGTGGTCTATCGTGGCGACCAAACCTTTGTGATGGTCTCTAAGAAAGGGGGAAGTAAGGAGGAGGACTTTACGGAGCAAGAGGTGAAGCTCGGTATCTCTGATGGTTTGAAAGTAGAGGTGAAGAGTGGGCTGACGGGTAAGGAGCAGCTCCGAGGTAACCCAGTCACTAAATAAAGTGGAGTGATATGAAGAAGATTTGGATATTCATTGCCTTGCTCCCATGCGTGGCACTCTCTTTGCAGGCTCAGAAACCTGCAAAGACGGAGCTAACTCGTGTGGAGATGTCGCTCACGGAGTGTGTAGCATTTGCCCAAGAGAATAGCCCGCTACTTCTGCCAGTTCCTCAGAAACTAGAGGGGCTGGAGATCAATTATAGTGCGGCTCAGCAAGCCTTTCTGCCTAGTCTCAATGCCTCTGTGGGTCAGAACTTCTCTTTCGGTCGTTCGCAAGCTCGTGACATGAGTTTTACCGATAACTCAAGTGCCAATACCAGTTTTTCACTTAGTGCCGACCTCCCCATCTTCAGCGGTGGTCAGCGGTGGTATCAACTGCAAAAGGCAAAGGAAGCCCGGCAGAATGCCGATTATATCGTTCGTGATGTGGAGGATCAAATCGCACTGCAGGTGACACAGAGCTATATTCAGCTACTACTCGCAAAGGCTTTGGCTACGACCGCCAAGGATAACCTTGCTCTCACCAAGAAGTCGTACGAGCAAATCAAGCAGCAGGTAGAGGTGGGGCGAGCTGCGGAGTCGGATCTGATTGATATCCAAAGTCAGCTAGGGCGTGACCAACTCTCAGTGACGGAGACGGAAGCCGATGTGACCCGTGCCACGCGAATTCTGATGCTGGATATGGGGCTGAATCCAGAAGTGGTGGAGACAAGTGATCTGGATCTAGATATCGCTGAGATGTCGCCCGAGGCGGTGGTGGCGAATCTGGAGCAGGCCCATCCGCGATTGATCAATCCGAAGTGGGAGATCCCAGCAACGGCACTCCTCAGAAGTGAGGTGCTTCTCTCGGAGTATGATGTGAAGATCGCTAAGAGTGCTCTATGGCCTTCGCTCTCTCTCGGAGGTGGCTACTCCAATGGTTACTACTATACTTATGGGGAGAAGTACAAGGATATGAATGCCCCTTTTAAGGATCAATTGAAGAATAATGGCCGTTACTTTGTGGGGCTTTCGCTCTCTATCCCGATCTATAACCGTGGGCAGGTGCGTCGACAGATACGGCAAATGCAGCTGCAGACACTCAACCTGCAGAGTCAATTGAAACAGGCACAAATCAATGACGACCGCAATATCATCCTCGCTCGTACCGACTTAGAGAAGGCGGAGGAGCAGTATCGGGTCTCCAAGGAGAATGTAGATCTCTCCAAGCGGGCTTTGGACGTGGCGGATCTGCAGTTCAAGGCTGGGCGTATCAATATCTATGAGTGGGAGCAGGTGAAGACACGCCACCTACAAGCCAAAGCAACCTATCTGCAGTCGATCTATACCCGACTACTCCGCACCATCAACCTTACCTACTTCAATACCGGCGATATCGCCACCACCTTGGCCGAAGGCAAGTAATCACCCCCGCCTGGCGGAGGGTGCCTTATCGGACGAGTCAGAAGACGGTGATTTTTTCCGACCTGTCCGACTTGTCTGACCTGTCCGACCTGTCCGATAAAGGCACCCTGATGAGTTTCTGTCAATAATCTAGGCTCAGGTATTGTGTAAGTCCATAAAAAGTGATACCTTTGCAGGGCGTATATTAAAAAGGCCCAGATGGCGGAATTGGTAGACGCGTTGGTCTCAAACACCAATGGGGTTACACCTGTACCGGTTCGATCCCGGTTCTGGGCACAAGCAAGTGAGTTACAAGTTGTCTCTGTATCGGTCAGAAGCCGTGCAGCGGGTCACTTGTAACTCTTTTTTTGAGTATTGGGGGAGCGGATCCCTAGAAGGAAGTTTTAGTACAATGGCTAGTTATCTAAGCACGGATAAGAAGAAGATTACTGCTACTCGCTTTATGGCAATGAAGGGTGAGGGCGATAAGATTGCGATGCTCACCGCTTACGACTTTACGATGGCGAGGTTGCTTGATGAGGCTGGAGTGGATGCAATTTTGATCGGGGACTCTGCCAGTAATGTGATGATTGGTAATGCAACCACTCTGCCAATCACTCTGGATCAGATGATTTACCATGCACGCTGTGTGGCTAATGGAGCAAAGCACGCCTTTATTGTGGCAGATATGCCGTTTGGTACGGTACATGGCGACCCTCAGGTGGCTCTGGCTGCTGCGGTGCGTATGATGAAGGAGAGTGGCGTGGATGCGGTAAAGGTGGAGGGGGGTCATCAGGTGGCCGACTCTCTAAAGATGATACTCGATGCTGGCATTCCTGTGGTGGCTCATTTGGGGCTTACCCCTCAGTCGGTGAATAAACTGGGAGGCTATAGTGTCCAGGCTAAGGAGGAGGCAGAAGCGGAGCAGCTGCTTTCGGATGCTCGCCTTGTGGAGGAGCTAGGCTGCTGTGGTCTGGTGCTGGAGAAGATACCGAGTGCTTTGGCAAAACAGGTGACGGAGAGTATCTCTATCCCTACGATTGGCATCGGTGCTGGCAATGAGACAGATGGTCAGGTGCTGGTTTGTACCGATATGCTGGGGATGACTATGGGCTTTAAGCCAAAGTTCCTCCGCCACTTTGCCAATGTGGGAGTACAGATTCAGGAGGCGGTTGCTACTTATTGCCGTGAGGTGAAGGCGCAGACGTTCCCCAATGATAGTGAAAGTTACTAAAACTGCTAGATGGATTCCTTTATACCTTTTGAGTGGCAGGCGTTCCTAAATGAGGATAATATTGTTCTGCTGCTAGACTTTATCGGGACCTTTGCCTTTGCCATCTCTGGTATTCGGCTGGCGATGGGGGAGAATATCGACCTCTTTGGCGCCTATGTCATCGGCATGCTCACGGCAGTAGGGGGCGGTACAATCCGTGACCTCTTACTGGGGGTGACGCCTTTTTGGCTTACCACGCCAACCTATGTGATCATCACGCTGATTTCGCTATTGATCGTGGTGGTCTTTAGGAAGCAACTGGTCAAGATGAATGAACAGCTATTCCTCTACGATGCGATAGGGCTCGGCTTCTTTACGATCGTGGGAATGGAGAAGGCACTGATGCTGGGCTTCCCCTTTTGGGTGGCGCTCTTTATGGGCGTGTCGACCGGATCTTTTGGCGGACTGCTTCGTGATATCTGTATGAATCAGGTGCCACTGATCTTACGAAAAGATATCTATGCGATGGCGAGTGTGGTCGGAGCGGCGGTCTATGGAATCCTAGATCTGATCGGCGTGCAACATATCGTGGTGCAGGTGGTGAGTGTGATGGTAGTGATCCTCACCAGAGTCCTTTGTGTGAAGTACCACATCTCCCTCCCCGTCCTTAAAGGTCTCGACTAATCCCTCCCTATAAAAATAATAAGCCGGAGCAGTCAGACTGACTGCTCGG
>NZ_HF988933.1:14223-17383 GCF_000435035.1 Porphyromonas sp. CAG:1061
AGGGGAGGTCGTGGGGTGGGTAGGAGATTGTCGTATTCCCCGGTTGTTCGGGGCTTTCGTCCCCTCCCCCTCCCTTACGACCCCTTGTGGGTCGGACAAATCCACAACCTAGACAAGAGGTAAGAAGTTGCTAACTTATTAAAAGATTAATCTTGAACCTTTACTACGCTGTTGTTGCTATCGTAGTTCTTGAGTCCCCTTCTCATTCGATTCACACGCTTGCCAAAGTCAAGATTCCAGACTACCCCGAGGGTGAGCATATTACCATTCTCTGGGATCTTCACATAGGACTTAAGTGGATTTACCTTGGAGTGGTTGGTGGTTCTATAAGTATCCCCCTCCTTAAATCCCACGTATAGCATCTGAGCATAGAGGGTCCAATTATTTTTATTCCACATCAAGGTCAAGCCCATATTGTCACCTGATAGTTGCTCTGTTTCGTTATAGAGCGTCCTTCCCGCTTTCGTATAATAGCCAGCAATGACCAGCTCCTTGTACACTACCTGTGCCGAGATATCCCAGTAGAGGCTATTGAGATGAAGTGGATGATTCCCTACGTTACTCTCATACCGCTTGTAGCCTACTGTGGTGTAGAGCGAGAGGAAGTTCATCAGATTGCTAAAGTTGACTTTCCATTCGGCTCCATACTGCCGATTGTACAGCCCATTGTCGGACTGAAACAAGAAGTACTCCTCTTCGGGAAGATAGGTGACACGGGTGTACAGCGGATGGGTGGTGTGATTGTAGCTTAGGGCTAGATTGGTATTGAACTTATCCTTGCGATAATTCATATTGAGGCGATTGGTAAAGGCGTAGCTCGACTTCAATTCACTATTCCCTGTAAATACAGTCAGTCGGTCAAACCTCTGCTTGACACTGGATAGCTGAGCTAATGAGGGGAGGAAGGGGATGAAATTGCTATTGAGGGAAAAGGAGAGGCGATTATTGGGATTGTAGTAGAATCCCAAGCTGCTCTGATTTTTGAAGTACTTCTTACTCTTCTCTTTACTTTCAACATAAAAGAACTTCAACCCACTCCCCAAGCTATACTGAACTTTTGGATTGAGCCGCCCAGAGATTTGAGCATAAAGATAGGTGTTATTCTGATGCAGTTCGTCAAGATAACTACTCGGCGAGAGGTACTCATTTGTGGTGAATGCATATCTATTTTGCAGACCAGTGGTGAGGTACACCTTTGGGTGCAACGACTTTTGATACATCACTTCGCCAATTAACGATTTGTACTTACTTTCTACGGGGTTGGAGATCTTGGCCACCTCTGCTCCATTCCTGGTGTCCACCAAATCTCTGTCGTTTCTACCTGTGGATAGTGTGCCTAATAGGTTGGCTTCCAGCTTCGATCCATCTCCAAATTGGTGCTGATAAAATAGGTCTAGTGCTGGCAAGTAGCCTCTATATTTGCTTTTTGAGGCTCTATGATAGGGATCTTTATCGGTCTCAATTATCTGACCTCTGATATTGTTGTACTGTCGGGCAAAAGAATTGCGCCAAGTGGCACTAAATTGGCTCACTTTGCTAGGCTGATAGAGGTAGGTGAAGTTCAGGTCGTTTGTAAAATAGCCAAATGGGCTCGCCTCCCCCTGAAGGAGCCGTGTGATTTCCTTGGAGTCAGCAATAAACTTCTCCTCACTATCTCTTTGCCACTTAGGGTAGTTGCGATAAGCAGTGTTGTAATCAATTGAGAAGTCCGACTTCCCTTGGTGGTAGCTAGCACTCGCACTACCATTGACAAATCCTACCCAGAGGGCACTCTGCAGGTGACTCCTCACAGAGCCTCCATCGGTTCGCTCCTTTAGGATCACATCTATAATACCTCCAAAATCTTGGTCCAATTCGCGCATCGTAGGCATATCGGAGTAATCGACTCTAAGGATAGATTCGGGTTTGAGGTTACGCACTTCAGCAACCGACCGAGGGACGCCATTGATTTTCCATTGAATCGGTTTGCCATTAATGGAAGCATTCTTATTGACCTGATCCACCGAAAGCCCCGTTAGTCCTAGATTATGGAGTAGCGTCATAAAGTCGTGGCTCCCTCTGATCTGTAACTTCTCGGGGAAAACCAATTGGCGATTGTACTGGCGAAGAGAGCCGGTGACCGTCACCTCGTCCAATTGCTTACTATCCTCTACCAGATAGAGATCTCCAAGGGAGATGCTTCCCTTGCCACCCTCAATCTGCACCGAAATAGGGACATGTCCCACAAAGCTTATCTCCAAGCGACTTTCTTTGCTCTCGTTGCCGGTGACCGTGAAGTCTCCCTTCTCGTTAGTCGTTGTCCCAGAAATAGTGGTTCCTTCAAGGTCTAGTAGCCGTACCGAAGCTCCGATGACTGCGGTAGAATCTCTTGAGAAGAGTAGACGCCCCGAGATTTTCACCTCAGTAGCCAATAAGGTGGTGGCTCCAAAACATAGGAATATAGTCAGGGTCAGGAATCTAGTTAAGTTCTTTTCCATTAGGCTCCGATTAATAGTGTTGTTCTTCAGTACAGCATTTCCGTAAAGATAGCCTATTTTCTTGAAACTATTCCCATTAAATCTAAAGAAAAGAGAGGTTGCACTTCTAGATGCCCCCACGACCTCCCCTCGTGGAGGACAAACAACCGAATCTAAGACTTATCACTCCCTCTCAATGTGTCTACCAGGGGTTATGCATTAGAAAGTCCTTACACCATTATCCTCAACAGATTGTATATCATCATTCGCACAATAGTCTTTTCTAATGCGTAACCCCTGATGTGTCTACTTTTTCAGGAATAGAAGAAATGGAGTGTCTACACTTTCAGGAATGCGATAGTATAGCGTCCACATATTCCGCATAGGGTGCGGAATGAATTCCGTACGCGTGCGGAACGCATTCCGTAGCCCTGCGGAATCCATTCCGCACGCATACGGAATATGAGGTTGATACAAGAGGGGAATACATGGACCTAGGCCGAGATCCTTCCTCCAAATATCGCCACTCTGCAACACCCACCTTTACATGAGACTGTTGCACGAAGGCGATCTGCTTCGTTGCTTTCGGAATTCGGTCTAGGTCACGTACGCGAGTACGCTCCCTTCGCCCTCATCCTTTTGTGTGCCTGGTGCCCTACGTGCACCTTGCTGTCAGCGCCTTGCATCTCATCCTTCGTTCAAAG
>NZ_HF988934.1:0-1569 GCF_000435035.1 Porphyromonas sp. CAG:1061
CTCCGACCTATGCCTATTTAAGAGGGACCTCTACCGAGGTCCTTACTCCATTATCCTCTACAACTTGTAAATGATCATTCGTGCAAGTGACGCTTCTAAGTCTCTTTCTAATGCGTAACCCCTGTCATGAGAGCATAACAAAACTCACGCACATATATATCATTATAATTCCAGCGTTGCAGTTCGCCGATATTCCGCTAGGCTGCGGAACGTATTCCGTATGCGTGCGGAATGGATTCCGTAGCCCTGCGGAATGGATTCCGCACGCATACGGAATGAAGCGTTGTACCAGAACGCATTCCTACTATAGTATACACTACTCATCTGTTATTCCTGAAAGAGTAGACACACTGTTTCCTCTATTTCTAAAAGTATAGACAGTCAGACGAAAACCACTCAATAAGGTTTTTCTAATACGCAACCTCTGAATCATCCATGAAAAGACGATAGAAAAGCGGTGCAGTTTTTGGTATCTTTGTAATCATTAGGTCTATATCAAATGTGAACAATGACCTCCAACTTGCTAGATAACAGATGACCATGACTACGAACAGCTTTACTCGCTCCTTAACCGTCACCCTATTGCTGCTTTTATTCTCCATCACCGCCAACCCCACAGAGATAAGGAGTCAGCAAACACGAACCGTATACATCTGTACAGGGAAATACTCCAAGGCCTATCATGCGAGAAGGGAGTGCAAAGGACTCAACAACTGTAAAGCAAGAATAAAAGCCGTCAAAATTTCAGAGGTGGGCAAACGCAAACCCTGTAAAATCTGCGTCTCCTAACTCACGACTTTCCAGTCTTGCCTAATAAGGGCACCCAAATCAAATTTGGCTAAAAAGCAGAGCCATTCCACCTCAAAATTATTGTTTATCTTTGTAGCTGTTATGAGTAAGAAAGGAATTATAGTAGTTTCGGGAGGTGTGGATAGCATCACGCTTCTCTATGATAAGCGGGAGGAAATCGGTTTGGCACTCACTTTTCGCTATGGGTCGAACCATGAATCGCGAGAGGTGCCTTGTGCGGAATATCACTGCAAGCAACTTGGCATAGAGCACAGGGTGGTGGATTTGGACTTTGTGAAGATGATGCACAGCTCTCTATTAGAGGGGGCGGAGCAGATCCCTACTGGGGAGTATGAGGAGGAGAATATGCGGAGCACGGTGGTCCCCTTTCGGAATGGGGTGATGCTCTCTATCGCTTGTGCCTTTGCTGAGGACCGGGGTATGGACAAGGTATTTATTGCCAACCACTTTGGAGACCACGATATTTACCCCGATTGTACAGCGGCCTTTATCAAGGGAATGAATGAGGCGATGGTGCAAGGGACCTATCACCACGTGCGGGTGGAGGCGCCCTATACTGGGCTCTCTAAAACAGAGATTGTGGCGATTGGGACTAAGTTGGGGGTGGATTACAGCCACACTTGGAGCTGTTACAAGGGGGGTGAGAAAGCGTGTGGAGCGTGTGCCACCTGTAGAGAACGACAGGAGGCCTTTAGAGATAATGGACTTGTAGACCCAATACCTTACCTATGAACGGAAAGGAGTACAGAATAAGGGCCG
>NZ_HF988934.1:1629-2309 GCF_000435035.1 Porphyromonas sp. CAG:1061
ATAGGGTGATGAATCACGAGAGTAAGTGCCGCCACCTCCATGGACACAACTATCGCTTTTACTTTGTGATAGAGGCGATGGAGGGGTTGGACGAACTGGGGCGTGTGCTGGACTTTTCGGTGATCAAGGAGACGCTCTGCCAGTGGCTGGAGGAGCATTGGGACCATCGCTTTCTTCTCTTTGTGGAGGACCCCTACCTGCCGACGCTTGAGCAGCTGAGCCCCGAGAGTATTGTGGCAGTGCCTTTTAACCCAACGGCGGAAAACATTGCCCAATATATGCTATCGACCATCGCCCCACCCCTCCTAGAGCCATGGGGCTGTAGGCTGGTGGAGTGCCGAGTAGAGGAGACGCGTAAATGTGCCGCCACAGCTCGCATTGAGGAATGATGGAGCATCGGCTGAGGATTGTGGAGCTCTTTCAGAGCTTGCAAGGGGAGGGGGCGAATAGTGGTCGGCTGATGATTTTCATTCGCCTTACAGGGTGTAATCTGCGTTGCGACTTCTGCGACACTGCTTTTGATCGAGTGGAGATGGAGTGCACACCAGAGGAGCTACTGGAGGAGATCAAGAAGAGATACCCGACCTGCAAAAACCTCCTTTGGACTGGGGGGGAACCAACTCTGCAACTCACGGAGGAGGTAGTGGAGTTTTTCAAGTCGGCTGGCTACTGGCAAGCCC
>NZ_HF988934.1:2330-32445 GCF_000435035.1 Porphyromonas sp. CAG:1061
CTACTGGCAAGCCCTCGAGAGTAATGGTCTGGTACCTGCCCCTATGAGTTTGGATTATATTACCCTTTCACCAAAGGTAAAGTGGGATAAGGTGACGGAGAACTATCGTGATAGAGCGGTGGGGGAACTGAGATTTCCGATAGCTGAAGGGAACCCTCTGCCTGAAATTGAACGGCTCCCAAAGGCGATGCATTATTACCTCTCGCCCATCTTTGACGGGGATAGGGTGGTGGCTGAAAACATCGGTTACTGCCAGCAGCTGATTGAGGAGGATCCTCGTTGGTCGCTATCCCTTCAGATGCATAAGCTCATTGGCATCCGATAGGAAATGCTAGAGTTCTTTGATGAGCTCTACCAGCAGGGAAGCGAGGGGATCTTTGCCCTGAGATTGGATAAAAGCATTGAGGTAGTCGGATAAGACTCTTTGATAGGTCTCTTTGGGGATTAAGCCCCACCCCATCTGCTCTCTTAGGTGTAGCAAGGGAGCGATATAGGCGATCACCTCTTTGCTATTCAGTAATTGATCAATTTGCTCTCTCTGCGGAGCCACTCCATAGAGGGCGATATAACGCTTTTCGAGCGCGTCATGAGTGATCCCGAACCGCTTTCCTTGCCAAAGCAAACTGCCTTGTCGCTGGGGAGTCATCCCGATGCCGTGAAACTTAAGTGCCTTTTGAACTGCTTCCTTCACCACTCGTCCGATAGTAGAGCCTAGGCATGAATGCAATCCTGCATCACAGAGCATAGTGGAAGCCTCTAGGTTGGAGACCACCATAATGGTATCGGTGCCTGATCCAGTAGCTAAGCCACGTGAGTAACAGCTACCAGCTTGCAACTCTTGTAGTGCGGCACTCTTGGCCTCTGTAGCAGTGATGATGGCTTGTGTCAACACCCCCTCTGGTAGCTGTGCATCTATAAAGAGCATGATATTGATGGTACCAGGGGGTGGCAATAGATTCTCGCCAGTCAGTTCGTCATAGGAGGGCGGGTCGCCCGCTCGGCCACCATTGTGGTCAATACCAGCAGTCACGATAGCTTCTACTTGAATTCCATGGAAGGAATCCATTACCTCGGCACGCTCTTCTAGTTTCGCAGCGGTTCCCATTGCCACTGTCTGCTCCACTGGTAAACCAAGCTCTTTGGTGAGTAGTCGATAGTGCTCGCACAGATTGGGAGCTTCCATTTTGGTCACCACTTTATTCTGCACCAAGGGTGAGCTACTGTAGGAGTAGTTGTAGAGGTACTTCATTCCTTCGCGGCAACCTCCATTCAGTGGCGAACTACTTGCCACCCGTTTACGCCCTTCGAGAGCCACTACCAGTGCCTCACCAGCTAGGTATATCCTATCACCACAGATAGTGGTGCCGACCAAGTTTTTATCTGCTATGAGGCTCAAAATAGATAGGGAATAAATATGATTAATCCTACAATAACGGCACCAATAGCTACGAGTAGAACCGCACCTGCAGCTAAGTCTTTGGCATCTCGGATAAGAGGAGAGTACTCTGGACTTACCCTATCAGCCAGCTTCTCTAGGGCACTATTCATCGTCTCCATAGAGAATACCAGGAAGATGGTGAGCACAAGAATCAACCACTCCACTTTGCTCACACCTAGTATTGCTGCCAATATCACCACTGCTATCGCACAAAGGAGGTGGATACGTGCGTTGGGCGTATAGAGAAAAAGCTCCCATATACCCCGAAGGGCATAATGGAAGCTTTTGATTACTCTTTTCAGAGGATGGGCTTTAGGGGCGTTGGGTTTCATCGCTTATAGCCAGCTATTCATAAAGTGATCCATCTCCTTTTGCTTTTCTTCCAACTTGAGAAGGAACTCAAATTGGGCACGGGTACGTATCAAGTTGTGCTTTGGCTTATGCGTTTTGTAGTAGGTATCGCCATTGATGTAATCGGTGAGGAAACGAACGGTCTGCATATAGGTGAGCAGTCTACCACCATAAGGCAACAACTCTATCTCTACAGGTGTTAGGAATGCCTTGGCATCCTCCATATATCCACGGATATAGCTCTCAAAGACTGGCATATTGACTTGGATATTGGAGAGGTTTTCATCATCCTCCTCACCACTATTCACCGCGGTACGGATAAAGTCACCAATATCGGAGAGCACAAATCCTGGCATCACGGTGTCTAGATCTATCACGCAGAGCACCTCGTCGGTAGCTTCGTCGAAGAGGATATTATTAACCTTGGTATCACAGTGGTTAGTGCGAAGCTTGAGAGAATCATTTTGGTAGAGACGCTCTTGCACCGTCATCGCCTCGGCTCGTTGCTCTATCTCCTCTATCAAATCCTGTACCTCTGCCACATGACCTACTCTGTCTTCCTTTACCGCATCTCTAAACTGCTGAAGGCGGAAGCTCATATTGTGGAAGTTGGGAATGGTTTCGCCCAACTGCCCCTCTGGCAAATCGGAGAGCATGGAGTGGAACTCCCCAAAGGCTTTCCCCGCTACATAAGCTAGCTTGGGCGACACACTTTCATAGCTCTTACTCCCCTTGATATAGTAGCACAAGCGCCACTTATTTCCCTCTACAGAGGCATAGTTCTTACCATCCTTTGTCTTGATAAAGGTGAGGACCTTCCGATCAATATCCTTCTCTCCTTGCTGCTCTAGGTGACGCCGGATATGGGAAGTGACGGCAAATATATTGCTCTGAAGGGTCTCTACATCCTCAAAGATCTGGTCATTGATTCGTTGCAAGACGTACTTTCGCCTCTCGCCTTCAGGAGTATTCACAGAAATGGCATAAGTATCATTGATATGCCCATTGCCAATAGGGATAATCCCCATCACATCTTCGGTAATAGGAAATTGATTGACAGCGCGCCCCAGCTCTTTATAATCCATAAATATTAGCCATAAAATTGAAAGAAAAAGGGTGCAGTAATCCAAATCAAGACAAAGAAGGAAGCCATTAAAATACCTACTGTCTGCCTTCGACCGATCGGACGGACAAAGCTGTGTCGTGCCTCTCGGCGTGGCACATCGAGAAATGCAACCCGGCTCTCGCTATAGAGCCAATAGCAGACCCAGCCACAAGCCAAACCGAGTAACAGGCCGGGCAACACGTCGGTAATGAAGTGCATACCTAGATAGATACGTGAGTAGGCCACTGTAGCCGCCACAATGAAAGAAACAATTGTAAATAGTCGGTGCCTTACGACCAACGAGGCAAAAAGTGAGAAGGCGAAAAAGTTGGTAGTGTGTCCCGAGACAAAGCCATAGCCACCTCCGCGATGCCCTAGCACTGTTTTCACTACGTCCTCAGTCAGTGGGTGGTACGTAGGCCGCTCACGCTGGAATATCTGCTTGATGATACCCGATGAAAGGCCATCCGCCAAAACCACTAATAGCACAATCCCAAGCAAGAAGAGGATCACCTCTCCCTTTTTCTGCTTATAAGACATCAATACGAGGAAGAGCACCACGAACACGATCCACGGCCACTTATCCGAGATGAAGTACATCACACTATCTAAGTAGAGACTGTGGAGACTATTGAGCCACAAAAAAGCATCACGCTCTAGACTAACAAGGGATTCTACCATATTTATTTAGCGAAAGTTATTAATGATTTCAAAGGTATTGTTGGGCACCCATCCGACTGTACCGTCGGGGAGTTTGATCTCGGTATACCCCGAGAGTGTCTGCTGTGTTACCACCTTTAGGCCTCCATGCACCACCACAATATCTTTGGCAGAGGCATCGGGGGAGCTCTTTACGGTGATGATACTGCTCGTTAGTATCGCCTCCTTATCTTCATGCGTAAAAAGATAGGAGCGATAGGCAAGAGCATTGGTCAGAATCGTAAGTAAAAGGGCAACCAACCCTCCGTAAAACCCTATCTGCCGTTGCGACCTGCTACGTCCTCTGAAGTAGAAGAACAGTCCAACCAGCACAAGGACAAAAAAGATAAGCCCCAACATCCTCCATGCTGAGAGTGAGCACCAGTGTGAGATATCATCCCACCAACGGCTCAGGAAGAGCCTAGGAGTGGGCTCCATATCATCTACAATCTGGGAGCTGACCAGCTCAAGATTGAATCGGGTATCCCCGTCGGAAGGGTCGATACGATAGGCTCGCTCAAAGTTGAGGATAGCGAGTGGTAGGTCGTTATTCTTATAATAAGCCGAGGCTAAGTTATAGTATATCTCCGCCGATGGTTCTCCCTCCTCAAGTGCTTTAGTAAAGCATTCAATTGCTTTAGGATAATCGGCATCACTGTAGGCTGCCACTCCCTCCTGAAACGAAGAGGCGAAGAGTGGTAGGCTGAGGAATAGCAGCGATAAAGAATATAGTAGTTTGCGTCTCATAACATCACTTCCCTTTTAATTTCTGTACCCCATCTATCACAGAAGCGGCCTGATCATAGAGTTGCTCACGCTCCTCCGTTTCGCTAGGAGAGTACCGTGCCACTTCCAATGTGCTAAGCGTCTTAATTGCCTCCTCTACCAGCTCTTCACTGGCTCCACGCTCCTTCATGGCAGTCGCAATGTTTTCTTTGGATAGCTCCGAGAGCGGGATATGCAACTTAGCACTTAAGAAGTCACTCAACCCCTTCAGGAGAGCCTCGTAGTAGGCCGAGTCTTCACCCTTATTCCTCATTTGGTAGGCTATCTTGAGGTACTTCCGTGCCATCTTACCGGCACGTCGGCTCCGATTAGATGCGGTATCAGCCATGTAAGCCTCCTTTTTCCGATCTATCAAGATAGCTATGAGCAATAGCACTACAAGGGCGATATAGACAATAAGATAGAGTGTGCCATTGGTCTTATCAAGTGTAGTGGCTCGTTTCGCACCTTTGAGGTAGCGAATATCTTTCCCCAGATACTTCACATCCTCCTTATTGGAGAGGCCTGTCACGGCAGAGACATCTGTCGCTTCACCCTTATCCACATGCACCTTTGTTTCGGGGAGTGTGATGGTTTCATACTGCCCCTTGGCAGGGTCAAAGTAGGTAAAGGGAATAGCTGGTATCACGAAGTCACCCACATGCTTTGGCACGGCGAAGTACTCCTTTTCCCTCGTTCCTCGTGTCTCACCACCTCTTACGCCAGTATCATCGCTCTCCTTTGGGTCGTAGGTATCAAAACCTTCAGGGAAAATGGGCTCAGGAATCTTAGCTAGTTTGATATTCCCCTTGCCCTCCAGCGACATCTTCATTGTAAAGCTCTCATTGGTCTTGAGCACCTTAGTAGGCACCTCCATATTGAGAGAGTACTGCCCCACCGCTCCCGAGAAGTTATCGGGTTTAGGCTGTGGCAATGGCTTTACATCGATCGTCACAGGCTTTGTCTTGATCTTCTTACGTAGCTGCTGGAAGTTATCAAAGAAGGCATCAAAGATATCTCGTTTGGGGTTAGAGATCGGCATACTCACGACCATCTCAAACTCTGCCGGCTTAATGACTAATTTGCCTGCTCTCTGCGGGTAGAGTACTACCGAGTGAAAAGTGGCCGCATAGTAGAGTTTACCATTGACTTGCTCCGCCTCGAAGAAGGCTTGCGAGCCATCATCCTGTACATATTGTACAAAGCCCTCGTAATCTGGAAAGGAGAAGTTGGAAAACTGAGTATTCTCTAATCGTGAATAGAGCTTATAAGTAATCTGAACCGCCTCCTGCTCATATACCTGAGTTTTGCTAGGGATGGCTACGATATAGAGATCCTCAGCCGATATGCTAGGAGAGGAGTTGGCTCCGCCATTATTCACCTCGGTATCTGTATCCGCTCCAAATACGGTAATACGCCGGGAAGCGGTACGATAAGTAGCACCAGAAACCTCTACCTTTGCTTCAGGGAGGACGTAATTGCCCTCTTTCTCCGCTAGGAGTGTGTAGGTAAAACTAGTGGTTCGACTAGAGCTTCGCTTACCATTCACGATGCTCATACTCGAACTGCTACTCACGGCCGGTCCGTAGACCACTTCCAGCCCCGACGGTGCATTAAAGCTGATATTCTTGGCAGATGCATTGACCGAAAAGACCACTCTAAATGGGCGTCCTGCTATAATATGGCTCGGTACTTCCACATCAAAAGCCACCTTATCCTGCCCCCACACATTCAGGGAGAGCAGAGTAAGAACTACCAATAATATATATCGATTGAATCGTATCATCATCACCAATTTTTAGGTCTTGACTTTTTGCCCCTTTGCTGTTGCTGCTTCATCCGCTCCACCTTACGCTGCGTATCCTTCTCGTCTTGTAGATAGGCTTGAAGGATCTTCTCAGCATTGTCTTGGCTCATTGTTTCAGCATTTTGAGGCTGTTCTTGCTGCTTATTAGGCTGGTCCTTCTGCTGGTCCTTCTGCTGGTCTTGCTGTTGATCCTGCTGATTCTGCTGTTGCTGGTTGTCCTGTTGCTGCTGCTCTTGATTATCCTTATTATCTTGATTCTCCTCGTTATTATCTTGCTGCTGTTGCTCCAATAGCTTTTGAGCAAGAGCAAGGTTGTAACGCGTCTCCTCATCGGTTGGTCGACGTCGGAGCGACTCTTTATACATCTCAATAGCCTTGGCATAGTCCTTCTTCGCCATCGCCAAGTTGCCAGCATTATGAGCCACATCAGCCGCCTCATCCTTCGGGAGTATCTTTATCTCCTTAAGCATCTCCTGGTAGATCTTATCCGCCTCTTCGCCTCGCTCCGTACGCACAAGGGTATTGGCGAGATTGAAGTTCGCCACCTTGTCACTTGGATTTATCTCCAATGCCTTGCGGTACTCCAGCTCCGCCTTATCGTACTGCTCCTTTTGAAAGAGTTTATTGCCACACCTTGCCAACTGACGCACCTCTTTCTGAGCATAGCCAGAGAGGGAAAAGGAGACCAGTAAACCTAATAACAATAATATTCTTTTCATCATTCCTTACTTTTAGCTGAGGTACGCTCAAAGAGTTGCACCCGTCTGAAGTATCTATTCTTCCGGTCGAGCAATAAGAAATCAATCCACAGCAGAAGCAATCCGAGTAATAAAGGGATATAATAGAGCTCATTATAAGCGGTATAAACCTTCATCTCCAACTCCGCCTGCTCCAATTTATTGAGGGCCTCCTCCAAGGCTCTTACAGACTGTGACACATCACTGGCACGCACGTAGATACCCCCTGAAGCAGTGGCGATCTCCATTCCGAGTTGCTCATTGAGCTTCGTAATCACCATCTTACCCTCGGCATCTTGGAGGTAGCCACCCTCCGGCATAGGGATTGGGCCTCCGTCAGTAGAGCCAACGCCTAGCACATTGACCAAGATCCCCTGTTTCTTCGCCTCCTCAATCGCCGAAAGCACATTGCCCTCATGATTCTCGGCATCGGTAATCAATACGATGGCACGCTTCACCTTTTCATCACTTGAAAAGCTACGTACACAGAGCCGAATCGCCTGCTCCAATTGAGTACCCTGCACCTGAATGAGATCGGGAGAGGCATTATCCAAAAACATCTTGGCCGAAATCATATCCCCTGTGATTGGGAGCTGCACATAAGCATCCCCCGCAAAGAATACCAGACCAATCTTATTATTATCCAGTTTGTCAATAATTCTCGAAACGATTGCTTTAGCACGAGCCAAGCGATTGGGCTTCACATCGTCCGAAAGCATAGAGTTGGAGATATCCATCGCCACCATCAGCTCAATGCCCTCACGCTTTACCGTCTCACTCTTAGAGCCCATTTGGGGTCGAGCAAGTGCCACCACCAGCATCGATAGACTGAGTATAAGCACCAAGTCCTTTGCCAACTTACGCCGTAGGGAAAGATCGGGCATCAAGAGACGCACCAATTCGGTCTCACCAAACTTCTTCAGCTCCTTTCGCTGACGGCTCATTCTCCATACGAGGAAGAGAGCCACCACCAGCAATGGCAGCAAAAGGAAAAGTATATATGGGTGTAAAAATCTCATTATGGCATCCTCCTAAATAGCGTACTACGAAGTAATAGTGCTGCAAACAACAGTATCAGAGCTGCCCACAGATAGGGTGGAAATAGCTCCTCCTTCTGGGTGAAACTCTCCACCTTTAGCTTCACCTTCTCCAGCTGATCTATCTCCTCATATATCTTGTGCAAGCTATTGTTGTCGGTAGCTCGGAAATACTGACCTCCAGTAGCAGAAGCTATCTGCTTAAGGCTCGCTTCATCAATCTCCACTGGCATACTGACATACTCTACCCCCAGATAAGTCTGAATTGGATAAAGTGCCTCCCCCATAGTCCCTACCCCAATGGTATAAACGCGTATCCCAAAGCTAGCAGCGATCTCAGCAGCGGTCACAGGGGCAATAGTACCAGAGTTATTGGTACCATCCGTAAGGAGTATCACCACCTTACTCCCCTCCTTGATCTCTTTGAGGCGATTCACTGCCGTTGCTAGTCCACTACCTATTGCGGTACCGTCATTCACCAGCCCCATCTCCACACCATTGATCATATTGAGGAGCACTGCATGGTCGGTAGTAAGTGGGCACTGTGTATAGCTCTCACCCGCAAAGACCACCAACCCGATATTATCATAAGGGCGAGAGCTGACAAACTCCCCAGCCACACTCTTCGCCGCTTCAAAACGGTTGGGTTGCAAGTCCTTTGCCAACATACTCCCCGAGATATCGAGTGCCAACACAATATTAATCCCCTCAGTACTCTCTGTAGAATAGGCATTGCTACTCTGTGGGCGTGCCAAAGCCACCACCCCGGAGATAAATGCCAATAATGCCAATGCAAAAGGTAACCAACAGAGCCGTGTACGCCACGACACCATACGCCCTCTAAAGGCACCAATAGTGCTGAGCGTAAAGGTAGCTGGTCGCTTCTCTCGCCATAGGTAAAGCCATATTGCAAGAGGCACTAGCAGCAATAATAGAAAGAAATAAGGATGAGCAAACGTCATGGCTCCACACCTCCTCCCTCTTCTACACTCTTCTCCTCCGTAGTCTCCGAAGGCCTTTGTGCCTCCCTTTGTGCCTCTATGAATGCTACAGAAGCAGAGAGCAAGCTAATATTCTCATCCGAGGCAGGCTGATACTTTGCAAACTTAGCCAAGTCGGCTGTCTCCAAAATCCTTACAAGCTCGGTATACATCTTATCTCGACCTACTTGCGACTTAAAGGCCTCTAATATCTCCGCACTAGTCATATCCAGTGTGGTGATACCATAGACACGGAAGATATAGCGACGCAAGATATCTGTGAGCCTAGTATAGTACTCCTTCACCCTATTCTGCTGCCAAAGCTCCTCACTCTTCAGGGCTGCCACACTCTGTATCGCCTCCTCATAAGGGTCAAGCAGTGGCACCTCTTCACGTACCTCATCGACACTCTTCTTGCGTTTCTTTAGATACCTCACTAGGAAGTACGTTGCCACACCAAGTGCTATGACACCCAATAGAATATAAAGATAAATAAGGTAGTCTTGCCAAACGAATGAGGGCTTCCACTGCCCCTTAATATCGGCGTATTGGTCGGGGTGCTCCAGGTCCACGGGCACCGTATTCACCACCAAGCTCAATTGGTCACCCGCAGTATATAGCGAGTCGCCTACCAGTGCAGAAATATTTCTGAGCTGATAGTTGGCAGAGTCAAAGGAGGTGAGCACCACGTCATAAATCAGCTCTTGTAGCCGATCATTGATCATAGTAGAATCCACCAACTGACTCTCTATGATCTCCACACCCGATACCAACGTATCCTCTGGCAGCACTAGCCGCATCATCTCCGAGCGAGGATAGACCACCTTCACATTGAGCTTCACCTGCTCACCGATCAAGATGGCCGACCGCTCCAATGTAGGGATAATGCGCACCTCCCCTCCATCCTCCATTGCCAAGAGAGAGAGAGGGGTAAGAAGTAGCGCCATCAGCCACCCTATACATTTTATATATATCCTATGTTTCACCGAATACTCTTATTAAATAGTCGTTGCAGTGCCGGCACATAATCCTGATTGGTCGGCATACTCACAAAGGTGATATCATACTTAGTGAGTGCCTCCCTCATCCGATTGGTGAGCTGCTCCCAGTAGCTACGATACATCTCACGAATCCGCTTGGACGAACTATCAATCATCGTCACCTCGCCACTCTCTGCATCCTGCACTCGTAGCAACCCCACATTGGGGAGCTCAGCCTCCTTCGGATCAAAGACCTGCATCGCCAATACTTGGTGCTTACGGCTCACCACATTGAGGGTTGACTCATATTCACTCTCATCAATAAAGTCGGAGAGGATAAAGAGCGTACACTGCTTCTTCTGCACATTATTGGCAAAGATGAGTGCCTCAGATAAGTTGGTCCCTTTACCCTTAGGCTCCAGACGCAAAATCTCCGTGAGGATATGGAGCACGTGCTTCCTTCCCTTACTTGGTGGAATGTACTTCTCCACTCTATCGGAGAAGAATATCACACCCACCTTATCATTATTAGTGATGGTGCTAAAAGCGAGCGTCCCCGCCACCTCAGCAATCAGCTGACGCTTGGTCCGCTCCACCGTACCGAAAAGTCCACTCTCTGAGACATCCACCAGAAGCATCATCGTCAGCTCACGCTCCTCCTCATACACCTTGATATAAGGTCGAGCATAGCGAGCGGTCACATTCCAGTCGATATCCCTCACATCATCCCCCAGCTGATACTCCCGCACCTCACTAAAAGACATACCTCGTCCCTTAAAGGCCGAGCGATACTCACCAGAGAATATATTCTGTGAAAGTCGCCTAGACTTTATCTCGATTCTACGTATTTTACTTAAGAGATCTTGTGTCTCCATCACTTAAGCATCAAGGGACCTGAACCTTATTGAGGATTTCGCTAATAATCTCCTCCGAGACAAGGTTATTCGCCTCCGCCTCATAGCTCAAAGCAATCCTGTGGCGTAGCACATCGTGGCAGACAGCTCGTACATCCTCTGGAATCACAAAGCCTCTGTGCTTGATAAAAGCATAAGCTCTCGCTGCCAAAGCAAGGTTGATCGAAGCACGTGGAGAGGCTCCATTGCTGATCATGCCAGCGAGGTGAGGCATACCAGCCTCCTGAGGGAAGCGTGTAGCAAAGACGATATCCACAATGTAGCGATGAATCTTCTCATCAATATAGACTTGATGAACGATCTCGCGAGCCTTAAGTATCTGATCGGTAGTCACCACAGGCGTCACTTCAGGCTTCATCTTGCGGATCTGAGACTGTACAATCTGCTGCTCCTCCTCCTTGGTAGGATAGCCCACCACCACCTTGAGCATAAAACGGTCGCTCTGTGCCTCAGGTAGTTGATAAGTTCCCTCTTGGTCAATCGGGTTTTGTGTCGCCATCACCAAGAAGGGCTCTGGGAGCTTAAAGGTCTCTTCGGCAATCGTCACCTGTCGCTCCTGCATCGCCTCCAAGAGAGCACTCTGCACCTTAGCGGGTGCACGGTTAATCTCATCTGCCAAAACTAGATTGGCAAAGATAGGACCATGCTTCACACTAAAACGCTCATTCTTCTGGCTATAAATCTGCGTACCAATCACGTCGGCAGGGAGCAGGTCGGGTGTAAATTGTATTCGGCTAAACTTTGCATCCATCAGATCGGACAAAGTCTTAATCGCCAAAGTCTTGGCAAGACCAGGAACACCCTCTAGCAAGATATGACCGTCGGCCAATAGCCCAATCAAAAGACTCTCACGTAGGTGCTTCTGCCCTACAATCACACGGCTCATACCACTCTCCAAGAGATCCAAGAAGTGACTCTCACGCTCTATTAGCTCCGAGAGAGCTCTCACGTCCACTCTATTTTCCTCCATCTAAATCGATTAATTATCTGATTTACCAGGGGGGTCGTCATTGGGTGACTCCCCTTCATACTATAATACACAACACTCCCTCCCTACCTATTGCTAGCAAAGATAAGGAATTATCAGCTTCTCTCTAAATATCGGGTAATAAAGAATGCTAAAAGGGAAGAGCCCGACTATAAAATAGCATCAAAAGAGAAGCCACTCATCCCCTTCATCCTCCTCGCCGTGAGGAAGATGAACGATGGCTGTAGTAGCTCCGAAAGTAAGGACATCGCCCTGAGAGAGCCGACGCCGCTCCCCTTGATCAATCTCAGCACCATTCACAAAGGTTCCGGTCATACTATCATTATCCATCACCTCGAGCCGACCATCTTTGGAGAGCGTAAAGTAAGCGTGCTGCCGATCAATACTCGGGTCGGCCGTGAGCACCTGTAGCCTCGCAGAAGATCTAGGGTTGTACCGACCGAAGAGGCTTCGCCCCTCAGGAATCTGAATCGTTTGAGGCTTAGTAAACTCCGTCTCAATAATCTCCAGATAGGTACCCTCCTCCGAGAAGTCGGCCTCCTCAATACTAACCGCTTTGATGGATCTATCTCTATGCTGTAGTGCCTCGGCAGCCGTCTTATACACAGCTATCGGTTGCTTGCACTCGTCGCAGACCACACGCTCGGCACTATCTTGGTGATGACCGATAGTGACCTCCAAAGAGGCCCCACAATAGGGGCAAGTAATCACTGTAGACATGGCTATATAAATGGATATATATTCTCTAATAACTTAACACTATAATCCCACACCTAGGCGCCCATTATCTAGATAGCTATAGTAGCCATTGTCGGTAAAGATCACATGGTCCACCATACTTATCCCAATCAGCCGACACGCCTTGTAAAGCTGATCCGTGACATCGTCATCGTCGTGGCTAGGTTGCAGACTTCCTCCTGGGTGGTTGTGCACGAGTGCCAAAGCCGGTAGCTCAAGCCGGAGAGCGGTACTCAATATTACCCGAATATCGGCGGTTGAATTGGTGAGCCCCCCTTTTGAAATCCTAATCTTCCGCTGTGCAATCAGTCGCTGATTGAAAAGCACTATCCAAAGTTCCTCGTGCGAGAGATTATACAGGTCGGTATAGATGTAGTCGTAAATCATCTGACTATTGGTGAGCTGCTTTCCCTCATTATCCAACTTCTTTTTGTGGCTCACCGTCCGCATACCCAGCTCTAGGCAGGCAAGGATATTGGCTTTCTTCGCCATACCCACTCCTTTAATGGGTATTGCACACCCTGTACGCAGAGACTCATAGAGTCGGTATAGATTGTTATCTGCCGACTCCAAAATCAGGTGGGCAAGCTGTAGGGCATTGGTTCCCTGCAAGCCAGTTCCCAACTGAATCGCCATCAACTCTGCATCACTCAGAGCTCTAGGTCCATGGGTTAGCAATTTCTCTCTTGGGCGCTCCGACTCCTTGAGGTCGGTCATCCGTATATGGTCTAGGGAGTAGAGGGGTGCCTCTCCTACTTCGTCTCTCTTAGGCATCACTCAATCGGTATACTTTTCATTGAGCCCGTGTGCCTCTGCTACCACCTGACGCAATTTATCCTCTTCACCACGTCGGCAAATCAGTAGCACATCATCGGTCTCCACCACCAGCATACTATCAATTCCCTGTAGCACCACCAGCTTCTCTGGATCATTAATCGCCACCAAGTTGCTCCTACTATCATTGTAGATCGTTTGGTGTGCTCCAATAGTGGCATTGGCGTTCTGATCCTTATCGGTGAGCTGGTAGGTAGCTGACCACGTACCCACATCGGTCCACCCCATATCAGCCACCAGCATCAGCACCTTCTGCGACTTCTCCATTACGGCATAGTCAAAAGAGATATTGGGGCAGTAGGGAAATACCTCGTGCACATAGATCGTTTCCCGTGCCGTTCCCCACACCTCGGGCTTACTATAGAGTCGCTCCGCTATCTCAGGAGCATGGGACTTAACCTCGTCAATCAGCACTGATGTCATTGCCACAAAGAGACCAGCATTCCAATAAAACTCCCCACTATCCACCAAGATCCGAGCCATCTCGCTATTAGGCTTTTCGATAAAGGTCTTCACTGGATAGCAGTGGCTAAGCATCTCACCCCCATCTTCAACGGGCGACTCCAGAGCTTGGATATAACCATAGCCCACCTCCGGATAAGTTGGTTTAATCCCGAGGGTCACGATCATCTCGGTGCAAGAGGCATATTGGGCCGCCTCACCTATCAAGGTGTGGAAAGAGGGTTCATCCGTCACCAAATGATCTGAAGGGGTAATCACCACCACAGCATCAGGGTTGATGGCATGAATGTGCCGAGTAGCATAGGCGATAGAGGAGGCAGTATTGCGATTTTGAGACTCACAAAGCACATTCTCCATCGGGAGGTTAGGGAGCTGCTTCCGCACAATCTCTTCATACTGAATATTGGTCGCCACCAAAATACGATCTGGAGAGATGCAGCGCTGCATTCTCCGATAGGTCATCTGCAACAAACTCTCCCCTGTATTGAAGAAGTCCAAAAACTGCTTAGGATAGCTCTTTCGACTATAGGGCCAAAACCTACGCCCCACGCCACCGGCCAGTATCACACAATAAAGATTTGCGTAGACGTTATCTGCTTGAGTCATGATCATCGGTCTGAATATAGGTCAATCAAGAAAGGAGAGGGAGGCCAATTACGATATTCCTACGGAAGTCAATGGTCTGCCACCTCCATTCTTGCTACAAAGGTAATCAATTATTCCCTAATCTTGTGTACCTTTGGCACACCAATCAGTAGATACACATTATATATATAACACTATAAAGCACTATGATACCATACTTTGAAGAAGCTGATATCGCAGTCACCATCTGCGATAAAGAGGGAAAGATCATCGAGATGAACGGACAATCAAGAGAGGTCAACCTAAAGCCTGGGCAAGACCTTATCGGCAAAAACGTACTCGACTGCCACCCAGAGCCAGCCCGCTCCCTACTGGAGCATCTGATGACGCACGAGGAGAAGCACGTCTACACCATCACAAAGGGATCACGCAAAAAGCTCATCTACCAAATCCCGTGGTACCAAGAAGGTGCCTACGCTGGATTTATCGAGCTCTCTATGATCATCCCCGAGGAGATGCCCCACTATATCCGCAAACCCAAAACTGAGTAAATTAAGCTGGTAGTGAACTAGGCTATTCGTCCATGTCGGGCTCGTCTAGTACTGAATCTTTTTATAACCCCACGAAGAGCTCCACTTTTCAGTGTTCAAACTGCAAAATGAGGTGAAAAACCCAGTTAAAGTGAGGTCTTTGCGGCCCCATCTACAACTAATTGTAAATCAACGACATACAAAGACGTTTGCCGAGATGCAACTAAGCAATCGGTTAGTTGCATCTCGGCAAATGCTTAGTTGCAACTCGCCGATTGCTTAGTTGCATCTCGTCGATTGCTTAGTTACAATTAAACTTTTCACCCCCTTTTTATCCTATTTATTTGCAGTGCTCTAAAGATTACGAATACCCCGGATAGTGGGGATTCGGCTAAGATGCCCATTTTACATCACTTGATGTAGGGCATAATCACCTTAAAACCTTTTCCTCGGAGGGTAACCAACTGCTTCGTAACATCTACCTGCTCCACGATTAGAGAGTGGGTGCCCTCTCTCACCTTGGTATGGCGGAACTCCTGTGGGTTATTAAGGCTTATCTGTAGCTTTACCGTCTCTCCTACGTGAGGTGCCGTTGGGATGGGTGAAAGGGTAACCACCCTCTCTGCTTGGTAGGGCTGTGCGGCATTGAATATGGTGAAGCTATTATTACCTCTTTTGAGGGTCATGCCTGTTCGCATCATTAGGTAGAGGCTCCGCGAAGTGGTGCCATAGAGGCCTACTCCCTGGTCGGTGCCACTGCATCTGACCGTGATAGTGACGCTCTTTTGGCTACCATCCTCTGAAATGAGATGCACCACCGCCACCCCTTCATGGTGTGCATCGACCTCTAGGATACTGGTTTTGGCATTCCACCTTGCAGATATTGACTCCTCTGGATCGTCGATCACCAGCTTTGCCTTATCCCCTCCACCTTGAAGTGAGATGAAGCGGCTTTCGTCGGTGGGGTAGAGGCGTACCTCTTCCATATTGACACTCACTGGGGGCACCACCACATGTATGGGTAGCTTACGGCGGTAGTCGCCCGAGAGGATGGTAGCGAAGGTCTCGCCCTCGAGGTGGCCTGTAATGCGGAGGGTGTCGCGACTAATTGAGACGCCTGCGATCTTGGAACTCTCCACATTGGCGATGTATTTTCCGGTACCTCCTCGTAGTATAATTGTATGGGTGGTCTGCTTATTGAGTGACACCTCAGTGAGGTCTTGCTCACCGACCTTGATAGGCTCTAGCTCATGGGGCGTCTTATTATTTTGGCAAGCACTACACAATAGTATAGCTAGGAGGGTGCTTGTGAGTGGTAGTAACAATCTTTGCTTCATATCTCTCTACAGGCTTACTTTACGGTGATGAAATAAGTGATTTCTATCGGCTCACGATCTTTTTCTTTAATAAAGATAATGAGGGAGTGCTCTCCGGGATCAAATTGGAGAAGATCGTCAGAAGGCGTTACCTCTTGCCCATCAAGTTGGTACTTGATCTCGGCTCCTTCGAGGATGAGATCGGTATAGAATAGTGGTAACTGCCTTGGTGCTTCGCCATCTTTAGAGATCATATAGAGATGTGGCACACGTGTAGGGTCATTGGGTGAGCGTCGGTACCCCTCTGTGCGCACCTTGATGACATCTGAAGGGCGTGAGAAAAGGCTGCCCTTAATGCTCTTAACGCTGTAGCTGTATGTGGTATTGGCTTTACGATGCTTATGTAGAAAACTGGTTTCGGTAGTCTCGCCTATTGGCTCCCCATCGCAAAGTATTTGGTAGGTGACTCCCGGCTCTGCAATGGCTCTCCAGGTGAGTGTTATTTCGTGCTGCATCGCTTTGGACGAAAGGTTGGCTGGTGCTGGTAGCTGTGGCTCTTCTTCGCCTCTCTTCACCTGCATAAAGGAGATATCATCGATGTAGAACTTACTGCCCTCCGAGCCCTCTACCACCAAACTAAAAGCTGCCTTATTGACTCCGGCGGGGGCCTTGATCTCGGAGATAGTATGTTGCTGCCAACTGTCGCCTACTTTGGGGACGTAGTATTTGAATTGTTTGAAGCTGGTATCTTTTTTGATGAGTTGATCATCCTTGTACCACTCTATCACCACACATACTTTAGCTCTAAATACATAGTCGCCTCTGTACCAGAAGGAGCATTGATATTCGCCCCCAGCTTCAATGGGGATGATATTATTCTTGGGGATATGCCCCACTTGGGAATAGTCGTTATCGTGGTAGCTGATACTTCCACCATTGAGGTAAAAGAGAATACAATAGTCACCTGAGTGTCCGCCACGCACCTTTGTGCCAGCTAAGGTATCATCAAAGCGCCAATGGTGAGGATAGATCTTTCGCCACATATACTCTTCTTGTGGCTCATCGCCCTCAAGCGGGGTTTTACGGTAAAACTTTTCGAATCCCCCATTTTTCAATAGCTCCTTATTAAGCTCTTGGCCCAACGCACTAGGAGCATTGAGCACCAAGATAAGGAGGAGGGGAAGGGTAGATAGGATATCTTTGAACTTCATATAACTGCTTGATTGTATTCGGGTGATCTACTTAATCTCCTGCAAAGGGAGCTCAAAACGGTGAGCCACCTCTTTAGTAATAGTATGGAGAAGGCCAGTATTGCCATCGCTGCCGATGAGCTGGTCTCTATCCCATAGCCCATTGCCAGCAAGCAACTGCTCTTGCATCGCTTTCACTTCGCTATAGGAAAAGAGCGGTTGCCCCTCTTTATCGCAGGCAAATTGGAGGGAGTAAAGGGCTCCTACACCTTGGGAAAGGAAGAATAGAGCATTCTCTGGCTCTTCTCGATAGTTGGCCATTGTGATATTCCCCTGGAGCAATTGTAGTGCACGGACTGCTACCACTTTAGAGAGCTCTATGCGAATCAATTGCAATTGCTCTAGCAGAATATCATACCTATAGTTGGTCAATGCCCAGCGCCCCAGAGCAAAAGCATTGTATAGCTGGATACGGCTCTTGCCCAGTAGAGGTAGATTGATACTGCTCACAAGAGGCTGCCAAAAATGGGTGTAGTAGCCAAAAGCTAGGTCCCAATGATGCTCCAGCTCGGTGTAATTATGACCATCGGGGAGGTAGGTGTGCTCATGACGAGTGAGCAATTCTCCAGGTGCATAGAGGTTACTTGCAAGGTGTACATTAAGAATTAAATCAAGGTAAATAGCGCCACGCACTAGCTCCCTATAATATTCTGCTGGAACCAATCCATCTTGAGTGGCAAAGAAGATATAATCATCGCCAATGTGGGTGCCGACATACCCCGCCACTCCGATGGAGGCTCTCTGGTTACGGGTCAGATTAGGAGCCTCTGTGCCTAGGCCACTAAGCTTTTCAATTGCTTTGAAGCAATCCTCGATATCATTAATTACCTCGGCTCTATCGGCT
Organism: Porphyromonas sp. CAG:1061; assembly: GCF_000435035.1. Taxonomy (NCBI): domain Bacteria; kingdom Pseudomonadati; phylum Bacteroidota; class Bacteroidia; order Bacteroidales; family Porphyromonadaceae; genus Porphyromonas; species Porphyromonas sp. CAG:1061. The sequence goes on from NZ_HF988934.1 coordinate 20,691, forward strand.
TGGTGAAGCACCGATGAAGCAACCACCGATTGTGGGCTTACCAATCCATAAAGACCCTGACGGAAGTAGTTGTAAACGGTATTGCGACTACCTTCGTTATTGATACGCGCCTCCCGAAGGAAGGTACTGTAGATGATCTGAAGTGGCTCATCTAGGAGAGCGCACTCGTAGTAATCGACACTACTTCGCCCATTTCTACTGAATTTATACTCTGGATCGGGATATTCGGGTAGCTTGTAAGCACTCTCCACCGTCTCCCCCTCCCATCTATTCAGGCAACTTGATAAGCCCGATATTGAGAGAGCGAAAAGGAGAAAGACCCAAGCATACTTTAGACAATTCTTCATGGTAGTATGATATATTCACAGAAGGGCTGGCTAATATAGTCTTGCCCCTCTCTATTTTGTGTTTGACTCACTTTCAACTCTTTTACTACGGTTAGCCCATCTTCCGACACAGCCCTAATGCTGGCAGTGATATTGGACTCACGAGGTGCGGTGCCATTGACACTAAGGTACATAGGATACCCCGACTCTGCCTCTATTGTCACTTCGTAAGGCTCTTCAAGGGTCATGATCTCCTCAGCACCCGATACGCTCGTACTACTTCCGATGATGTGAATTTGCTTATCTTCGCCAATGTACTTCACTATAAATCGGCTATAAACCTCATCGGGAACAGCACCTCGCTCGGTAAATTGGCAGGTAAGGGTCACGGTGTACTTACGCTTTCCTTCAGAAATCTCCACCCCTGGGTAACTATAAGATTCTAATGCCTCATAGGGGTCACAAACCTGACGCACTTGATCTTCGTAGGAGATCTTGGGCTTCTCAATTCCCTTGAAAGGGAAGAGGGTGGCATAGTCCTCAGGTTCGGGATCATTATAGCTGCGCTGGCAACTCATTGCACAGAGCAGAAGGAGTGTACCACTCAGTAGTGGAAAAAGCTTCTTCAAATTATCTATCATATCATTGAATATTAATCTTTAATAATCGGGGCATCCCATATCACAGCTTTCACACCTGTGGGGATACCTTCGGGATGTAGGTGTTTACTCTCTAAGCTTGTCACCCGAGTGTGAGGGTTGTAGACCTTTACCAACTCCGCTTCGAAGCGATCATCTATCCGCTCAAAGTCCATAAACACAATATCCTTGCTGTATCTTAGTCCAGCTCTAAAAGTGATCCCTTCACTAGTTCCAGCATAACCAGATCCTAGCCCCACCATCTGAAGTGCAGGATAACCAGGGATTGGGTTACGCTTTTTATTGTACAAAAATAGGTAGTATCTCTTGGTGGTCAACTCCTTAATATATGGGCGATTGGTCTCAGCTTTAGTTTTAATGTAGTTGTCACTCTCAAAGTACACCCTATCACCCATCCTAATAGAGAGCTGTGGATTCTGCATCTCCTCGAAAAAGAGACGGTTTTGATAGGCCTTTACAAGGGGGTCCTCATCGCTTTTGAGCTTGGTAAAGATGATGTATTCCTTTGCGGGCAAGATAGTGCCGGCAGTTCGGAACACCAATTGACCATATTCATTTTTTCCTTGATAGAGAAAGTCGGTTGATCCTCTGAAGGAGTCGTTGACTAGCTCATGAATATAATTGAAGGTCTCAAAGGTAAGCTGAGTGTAGCTACCTCTTTTGATGGTATACCTGCTTACCTTAGGTTCGGCACAGCTCGCTTCGGTAAAGTCTGCCTTCATCTCCACAGTGCCTTCTTTGCTAAACTTCATCACAAAGCTGCTACCACCATAACCCAAACGACCACGAAAGGCAGTTTGGCCAATCAGCTCATTGGGATTGGAAAAGAGGAGTGAATCGCAGTGGGGAAAGTAAAGAACACTCCAACCACTAGGGCTACTTGTAAGCTCCTCGTGAAGCGATGAGATACTAGCTTGCACACGCTCCGATGGGCTCTCATGGAATGCCTGTTGCAGTTTTCCATTACAGCTAGCTAAGGTAGCTAGTGCAAGGGTGAGGGGAATAATAGTAGTATAGTATATCTTTTTCATTCTTCTTCCTCTTTGCTTTGAATAAATTGCGCCACTCTACGTAGGATAGTCACCTCGGCTTTTGTGAGATCCAATCCCCAATGCACCTTGATGTACTGGCTGAGAAAGGCTTGCTTCTCTAGCAACTCATTATGTGCCAAAGCGGCTTCTCTTGCATACCTCTCTGCTACCTCAGGGTTGGGGTCGCCGTCAGGGATACTTGTCTCCTCAAAAAGATACTCAATCTCTTGGGGTGTAGAGAGCAGGGTGGCACTTATCATCTCAGCCATGTCGTCTTCAGGGGAGAGCAAGGCGTACATTGTGTAGCATCCTCGCCTACCGGCATAGGTATCTAGACCAAACCGTTCCTTGTAGCTCTGCTGGTAGCTTAGTGGGATGGCTATTGGCTCGGTAGAGGATAGGTATCTATGCCCACTAATTCGGTAAAACTTGTCTCTATCGTAGGGGTAGAGCTCTAGCATCCGCTTGGCAAACTGATGAAAGACACTTCGCATCAGTAGGAAGACCTTTTCGGGGTCACTCGGGTCGAAGCTATTGACATTGTAGATACACATCTCTACAGGTGTGCCTAGGGGGTTGTAGAGCAGTTCTACCCCATTAGGATCAAGGTTGGGACCGCCATACATCTTGATACGGATGGGGAGTTTGCCCTTGAGGTAGTGAAGGTCTCCGATGGCTGGTAGCTCGAAACTCTCTAGGAATAGATACTTCACGGTCTCTAGCACGCTCTTGACCTTCTCCTCTTGGGGAGGGTAAACGTAGGTACCAAGTAGCTCCTTCTCGTCCCAGCGGTAGAGCACTTCTATCTGATAGGGCTGGGTAATGGATTGGGTTATCCATTGGTCTAGCTCACTCTCATTGGTGGTCTCTGCTGCAGGAGCCAATACGCTTGTATCGCTTAGTTTTGCATTTTGGCACCCAGCAATTATCATCATCAATGGGAGCAGTAGGGTAATTAGTTGTTTATTGTGTCTCATATCAATTACTTTCTATCTAACTCTTTTCGCTCACGAGGATTGGGCTGGAGCCCTCGTTTGATGGCCTCATTGGGTATTTGTAGAAGCTTGCGTGGGTCGTCTTTCTCAAGGGGAAAGTAATACTTACTCTTGCTATCACGAGCCACAGAGAGGTGGAAGCGACGAATATCCAACCACCGAAGCCCCTCTTGGTAAAACTCTTTTTGCCTAAAGTCGAGCACTAGCTTTACGAATGCAAGTTGCTTGATGGTAAGGGGATAATAGGGGCTATAGACCTGATAATTTTGGGGGTTGGTGGTCAGGTAGATAGAACGCTCTACGTAGGGGGTAAAGCCGAACTTCCCTCGTGTGTACTCTTGTAGGTCGTCAATGGCCTTATTGTACTCACCGAGCATCGCCAATGCCTCCATACGATTGAGCAGTACCTCATCAGTAGTAAATAACACATTGGTCACATAGAGTCCTCTCGGCTTGAGCCCACTATCGAGGTTACTCCTCACCTCATCAAACTTTGAGATGTATCGGCCCACCTTCAGTGGCAAGGGGGAGGGGGTAAAGAGGTAGCTACTGGATTGGTTGAGTCGCTTGAAGTTACCACCATTTTCAATCCCCTTCTTATCAAAGATGGCCTCTACGCTCTCCTTAGTAGGTCCATACTGCACTCGTGGAAGCTCACGAGCCCACCTCGACTCGGTAGTGGAGAGGAGTAGATTGGCAGGCTCCAATGCACTTGCATAGCTTTTAAATAGCTGTGGGCGTGCAAATTCGTACTGCTTTTGATACTCCGTCCAATGCCTTAACTCTCTTTTTGGGTCTCCACCCAAGACATAATTGGCATAGTCTACCACCTTTTGCCACTCCCCTTTGTGCAGATAAAAGCGGGAGGCAAAGGCGTAGGCAGCTTTTTTATTGAAGTGAAACTTGGGATGGCGGTAGAAGCGGTCGTTGACCAGCGTAATACCCAGCTTGAGATCGGCCTCGATCTCCTCATACACCTTTGCTACAGTTGCTCTATCATAATCGACCATGGCATGCTTCTCTGGGCTTTTCAGATAGGGGATACCAGGATGGAGGTCATCGGCTCCTCTATAAGGCTCTGCCCAAATATTCACCAGCATAAAGTGGAGATAAGCTCTTAGTAAAAAAGCTTCGCCATAGAGTGCCTTGACACGCTCTGTCTTGGGGTACTTTGTGAGTAGCTCGAGTGCAATATTGGCCTGAGCTATACCTCGATAACAAGCGTTCCAATAATTTAACGGCGTATCCAGGTCCTCTTGATCATAATCTTCCCAAAAGTACATTGCCTCATTGAGCCTATTCTGCTCACCATAAGGTCGGAAGCCCACATTATCTGTTCGGGGCTCAAGGAATGGAATATAGCTAGCTGTGGGATAGGCACCGGTGAGTAGCTCGGCAATCTTCTCCTCGTTGTCGACCTCTATATTGAGGTCGGAGTTGGGGCTCTTATCTAGGTACTTCGTACAGCTAGCGAATGTGATTAGCCCTAGTAGGGCACCTATGATCCATGGATATCTATTCATGATTTTCAAAACGTTATGCTCATTGATACGGTTACCTGCTTGGGTGTGGGGAGGGATACTCCACCTGTACGGTAGTACTCAGGGTCTTGTCCATTGAGCTTTTTATCGGCATAAAGCATCAGCGGATTGGTGGCATTCAGCCTAACTGATAGGCCTTTCAAGCGAATTCTTTCAAGAAGCTCCTTTTGGGCAGTGTAAGATAGTGAGATACTCTTCAGGCGAATAAAACTACCATCGGCCACTTTATTTTGCGAGAAGTTGTAGGTATTGTAGGCTCGCTCAATATTTTCCCTCCCAATGGCTCCTATAAGAGATTGCGATGGGAGTACTGGCACCTCGGTATGGTACTCATCGCCTGGGCTCAGCCACCTATCACGGTAGTCGCGAGAAAAGACGTTGAGATCGGCATAGAGGGGGTCAAACGTAGGATTGATCCGAATCTTATTCCCAGCCTGCATAGTGATGAAAAGAGAGAGCTCCCACTCTTTGTACCTAAAGGTATTCATCAGACCTCCCATTGCCTGTGGCTCTATAGGACCGTGATAGAGGAGATAGCTCTTATTGAACTCTGTATCCAAAAAGTCGGCACCAACAATCCGGGCATGCTCTTGGCTATTTTGGTAAAGGCCAAAGTCGAAGGTAGGTAATCCATTGGGGTCAAGACCTTGGAAGTTGAAAGAGAAGAGTGAGCCTTTGGGATAGCCCACTAGATTGCCCCTGCCCCGACCTGCTACCATATCAAAGGCATTAGGCGAATTGAGTAGACGGGTAATCATCTGGCTCATACCACTAATGGTGAGACTACTGCTCCAGGAAAAATTTTCTGTAACAATGTTTTTGGAGTGAATCCCTAGCTCCACGCCTCGGGTGGTCATATCACCAAAATTGGCATATTTATAGTACTGCCCCCCTACCCCTGAGGTACGGACGAGGTCGATAAGATCAAAGGTATTGCGCTGGTATAGATCCAATGTACCGCTGATGCGGTTATTTAGCATACCCACTTCAAGACCCACATTGAGCTCATACATCTTTTCCCACGTGAGGTCTCTATTCTCCAATTGGTCAAGTAAGAGTGCATTCTCTCTATCCTCCAAGTGGAGCCGATTGGTGATGCCCATCCGGAAGATATTGCTGGTATTGATCGCCTCCTCATTCATCTTGGCTGTAAGGCCGTAGCTAGCGCGGAGTGCCAGTTTGGAGATGGTGGGGTGGTTTCTGAGCCACTCCTCTTGATCAAGATTCCACTTAGCACCTATATTCCAAGTGGGCAACCAGAGAGCCTTAGCTCCCTTGCCCGAAGTATTGGCACCTTCGTAATTGAGCACCGTATTAAAGATGTACTTACCTGCATAGCCATAAGTGGCATTGAGCGAGAAGGTAACGCCCCTATCCACCATGCTTCTGTGCGAGAAGTAGGGTGTATTCTCCTGCGCGAGCTTATCAAAGACTTTGGGGTTGGGGTAGACCTGATTGGCTTTATCGTACTGGATTCCATAACCTTGGAAAGGGGTGATAAAGCGCTCGGTACTACGCAACTCGCTGAAACCAAAGAGTCGGATATCGTGCTCATCTACCTTTTTATTGTAGTCGCCCGATATGCGACCCAAAAAACTGGTCATCCCCACCTCGGTCTTATTGAGGATACCACCGTGAGTAAGAGCCACCTTTGGCTGCAAGGCAGGGTTATTTGGGTCGTTAAGGAGGTAGAAGTTTTCATGGGCTACTGTAGGAGTCTCTGCTGCCTGATAGGCCAATACCACATTAGACTGCTCCTTCACCTCATGCTGGGTACTGGTTGCTGCCCTTCGGATAGAGACGAGGCCTCCCACCTCGAGCTCTTGGATAGGCTTATAACTTCCTTCGACTTGCAACTTGAAATCTATCACCCGCATCTGCATCTGATTATTTTCGTACTCAGATAGGATATTGAAAGGCGCCCAATTATTGCGGTAGTAAGCCCTATTTCCATTGGCATCATAAGGGGTTAATGTACGACTAGTGCTAAGCGCATAGGCAAATGGATTGATATCAAAGTCGCGCTCGTAGGCACCGATCCGGCTATTCCGCCTTAGGGGCATAGTACCGGGGGCTCTCTGATTACGGATATTGCCATTGGCACTAAGAGTCAGCTTCAGCTCCTCTTTTGGGTAAAAAGTGCTCTTGAGGTAGGCAGTGAGCTGCTGTACCCCATCCGTAATGGTCCAACCGCCATCATGGTAATAACCAATAGAGGCATAGGTAGCCACATGGTCGCCACCTCCCGATAGGGTGACGGTGTGCCGAGTGGTGGGGCGGTAGGTAAAGAGGAGGTCAAACCAATCGGTATTGGCATACTCACCTCGTTGCAAAAACTCTAGCCTCGCCTTTGGAGTATTAGGCAGGAGATAACTGCCAGTATTAGGGTCCACTGTTAGAATATCTCGATACATCTGATGGTATATACCACCCCTTCGGCCATATAAAGACTCTTTGACGCCAAAGTAACCCTTATCCCACATCTCCTGGTAGAGCGACATCGTCTCTTGCGAATCCAGGAGGTCGTACTCCCTATAGGAGGGCTTTAGCCTAAAGGCATTTTCGGTGGCATAGGTAACGCTTAGTGGCATCCCCCTTCTGCCCGACTTCGTAGTGATCACTATCACCCCATTAAGGGCTCGCGCACCATAGACCGAAGTAGCAGAGGCATCTTTGAGCACTTGAATATCCTCAATATCGGAAGGATTGAGACCAGATACCGCCGAACCGATCAGCGTCACAGCATCACCAGAGGCCAATTGATCCATAGTCAGTGGTACCATATTTTCATACACAGCACCATCTATCACCCAGAGAGGCTGTGCATCACCTAGGATGGTGGCACCACCACGGATGCTAATCTTTGGGGCAGCACCAAAGGTACCGGATATATTTTGTACCGATAGACCAGGGATACGCCCTTCCAACATCCTCGACATATCAGGCACGCCATCAAGCTTTATCTCCGCCATTTTCACAGCGGTTGCGGCACCGGTGTAGACTCTGCTACGCACTTTTTGGTAACCAGTCACCACCACTTCGTCCAACTGAGTCTGATCTTCTTTCAGCTGTACATTCATAATGGATCCACTTACAGTGACCACCTTAGTTACCATGCCTACAAAGCGGAAACTTAGCTTATCCCCCTTGGTGCCATACACCTTGTATCTACCCTCTGCATTGGTAACCGCCCTACTCCCATTGCTTTTATTCTCCACAAGCACGCCAGGAAGGGGTAAGCTTGTTTGGTCGCTCACCACCCCAGTAACGGTTTCTTTCTCATTGCTCTCTTGTGCTAAGAGGGTCCCTTGGCTACAAAAGAGCAAAAGGAGTAGAAGCATTGAGAGGTGCTGTCGCTGGAATATCTTCTTCATCATCATATCTATTGATCACTCACAGTGGCATCATACCAACCCACTGAATATACATATACTACAAATTAGCTGATTAAAACTTCACCTCCACACCCCCATAAATACCTCTTGGGTGACCGGCACGCATCCCTGAAGGATGACGCGATACCACGTAGGCTTTATTCGCTAAGTTAATGGCATTTAGCGTGAGTGTAACACCCTTATATACCTTTGCTCGAATGGTGGCATCCCAAATAGTATGGTGCGGAATAGTCTCCCTAAGTGCCATTGACCCTTGTCCTGGCACCGTACGCATATCTCCATTGAAACGCACACCCACATTGAGATCTACCCACTTGGAAGTGACCCCCAACTGGCCATTGAATGAGTGCTTAAAAATATAGGGTATTTCATCACCTGCATGGACATCACCCCACGCGGAGCTGGTAAAGTCGTTCTTCATTTTGGTGTCGGTATAGGTATAGGAGAGCTGCGTATTGACACGTACCAACCAATGATGAGGCATAGGGTCAAGGTTGAGCAATACTTCTACACCCCTGACCAGTGCTGCACCGACATTAAATTGATCCATCGTGCCCTGCCCACCGGCTGCTGTAAGGTCACTTCCAAGCATATTTTGATAGTTATTATTAAAGCCAATCACCTCAAAGTGCAAGCCAGATATAGCTATACGCAAACCAGCTTCCACATTGGTGGAGCTCTCAGGCTTTTGATCCAAAACGGCACTCGGAGGGGCAAAACCTCTATGTACTCCTGTAAACACCGATACTTCGGGGATGATTTTGTAGTTCACCCCCACCCCAGGTAACCACACTCGAGCCGAATTAGGGGTCTCAATACGAATACGACCTGACCGCCTTGGATCCTGCTTGGTATAATTCCGCTTCTCCAAAACCACATCTTCATAGCGTAAACCTGCGGTAATCGTTAGATTGTTCCATGCCCATGTATTTAAGATATAACCGCTCCATGCACGGGCTGTCGTTACTTGGTTAGACTGACTTCCAGGGTCTCCTGGGCGGAAGAGCTTCATCTCACCCGACTGCATAGAGTAACCGTCGTCCTCTTGGAAGCGATCCTCACCATCTTCATGATACCGAATGCCGCCCTCTACAGTAAGGTAGCTCTCTCCTAGTCGCCACTTATGCTCTGCTTTGGATTGAATACCTCTGGAAAAGTACTTCCTCCGATTGGCACGCACCATAAGTGCTTCACCAATATAATCACGCTGCCCCGTAAGAATCTCAAAGTATTCGTGATTGGTCTCTGGATCGGCCAGCACCTGACCTATGGAGCGCTTTTCCTCTTTCAGGTAACCTACCCTCACGTCACTCAACTTATACCAATTACGAAAAAAGTAATTATAGTATAGATTGGAGGTAATCTTTAGACCATTCTCGGCCATCAATATGTGGCTCAAAACGCTCTGAAAGTGCTGTGTCTTGAGATGATCCTTATCGGCACCTGCATACCTGAAATAAGGGCGTAGAGCAAAGTCTTCACTACTAAGCCCAAGGTAGGTTTCATCAGAATCCTCATTCGCCCATCCCAACTTCAGCTCCACAATATGATTGACGCCCGAAAAACGATCGGTACTAATCCCGAACTTCGCCACTACATCATTGCGCTTAAAACCAATACGCTCATCAGGCTCATCTCTCCTAAATCCTTTGGATTGATGGCGAAGATACTCCACCATATATCCGAATATACCCCTACGGTCACCGATCATGATATGTCCCTTGGCGGTATCAAAGCTACCGTAAGAGGCATTGAACTTCCCAGTAAAGTGGGTAGGGATAGGAGTCGAAAGCATGTTGATGGCACCGCCCGTGGTAAAGGGGCCATACTGCACCTGGCTACTCCCTTTCAGCACCTCCACAGCACTCATCCTCGCTACACTTGGAAAGTAATAGGCTGCTGGTGCAGAGTAAGGAGCGGGAGCAATCAGAATACCATCCTCCATAAGTGAGATACGCTCACTCCGCTCGGCCTTGGTTCCACGCAAACTGATATTGGGGCGAAGACCAAAGCCATCCTCTTCATACATATTGACGCCCGGCACACTCTTGAGCATGCGATTGATGTCGGTATAATTGAACTTAGCTAGCTCACTAGGAGACAAAAAGTAAGCAGAACCAGTGCGGTTCCTTGCTTGAAACTTGCTACCTAATATCGGACGAGAGTAAATTACCACCTCATCAATAAGGCCATCATCTCTAATAGCTCCAAGGGTATCAACTGATTGAGTAGTCTGTTGAGAAACAGTATTACTGTCTTTTTCTTGGGCATAAACTAAACCGCAAGAAAAGAATAAAATGAGAATAATCGTCGAACGTCGAAAAAGCATAACTAGCGTATGGCGAATATGGTTCTTAATAAAAATATCCCAATTATCTGAGATATATATTTAAAAATTATTTAGCACTGCAAAGATATAAAGGCAATAATGTTCCCACAATACCTACATATAGGTATTTTATTCTCTTATGTCACGATGATTAATGCGGATAGTCTACACAACCAATATAACTAGAATGGTCAAATGATTTGGGATATCCCCTACTTGACGTTGCTGAATGACGTGCTTTATGAGAATGATGCACAAAGTAAAATAGGCAATACCACCTAGGTAAGCATTAGAGGTCAGGGAACCCTAATAGGCACTTGGAAGAGGGCCTGCCATACGGCAAGTTTATCCTAACATTTCAGCCCTGATTATCAGATAGTGGTTACGTATTAAATGAGCAAAGTGAAAAACCTAGCTAAAACGGGGTGTTTGTAGCCCCATTTACAACCGACTGTAAATCAATTCCATACAAAGGCGTTTGCCGAGATGCAACTAATCGATTGCTTAGTTGCATCTCGGCAAATGCTTAGTTGCAACTAACCGATTGCTTAGTTGCATCTCCACTTTAGCCTTACTAGCATAGAGGATTTAGGAGGTGCTTTGAGGTGGTTTTGGACCTACGCTTTTTCTTGCCTAGACAAGGGAGGGCTCTCCCCATAGGCTCTCCAATGAATACCACTGGATAATACCTTATTATAATGTGTCGACCTTGACTATTCGTTTTATCGGCTCATAAAAATTGAATATCTTTGCGACGACAAATAGTTTATTAATCATAAATACAGAACGATTATGAAGAGAATTTATACCGTTGTTTCGGTTATTATCCTAGGACTTGCTAGCTCACTCACGGCACAAGCTCAAGGTGGCCTCCGCTGGGGCGTGATGGGTGGTGCCAACTTCAGCAAGTTCAGCACCAAGGCAGATGATTACAAGAGCGACCTATTCACCGCTTTCCACATCGGCCCTATGGTTGAATACGAGCTCCCCATATTTCCACTAGCACTTGAGGCTGGCGTACTTTATGCACAAAAGGGTGCTAACTTTGATATGGCAGGTAAGGATGCTCTAAGCCTAAAGAGCAACCTGATTGAGATACCTGTCAATGTGAAAGGCTATGTATTCAGTATACCCGCAGCACGCTTTTTCATCCTTGCTGGCCCTAGCTTCAACTTTGCACTCAATACTAATATAGGTGATATCAAGCTTGATAATTCAAACGACATCAAGGCCAATAAACTAGGAATTGGTCTCAATGCTGGTATCGGCGTAGAGGTGCTCAAGTATCTACAGATCTCTGCTACATTCAATGCAGCAATGAGCGATAGCTATAAGTTTGAGGGTGCGGCAAAGGTCCTTAATGACTACATCAACACCAAGGAAAAGGGATTCTCTGTAACTGCTAGAGTCCTATTCTAAGTGATACTATCGGCTAACCTATAGTTGTTAGTACGCGGGGCTTTTCGTCTGAAAAGCCCC